>JABFVX010000247.1 GCA_013362555.1 Mycobacteriaceae bacterium | reverse complement strand
GAAACCTCCGGCCCCGCGGGGCTGTCCGCGCCGACTCCGACCGGCCGCCGCCACACCGATCGGGGCGCGGCCGCGGGCTACGTCACGCCGCCGCCCACCGCGTCGACGAAATATCTTCCGCCCGTGTCGAATATGGCCATGCTCGGGCGGGACCGGCTGATCGAGAAGCTCAGCGCGGGCGCGGGCCGCAAGCTCACGGTCATCCACGGCCCGGTGGGATCGGGCAAGACCGCGCTGGCCGCGCGCTGGCGCGAGTTACTGCTGGAGGAGACCCGCGTCGCCTGGATGCGCGTGGACGAGGACGACAACACCGTCGCGTGGTTCCTCGCGCATGTGGTCGAAGCCATCGAGCGGGCCCGGCCAGGCGGCGGGCCGTACGGGATCGTGCCGGAGGAGTTCCGCGGCGATCCGGAAAAGTACCTGCTCAAGACCTTGGTCGACGACATCGTCGGATGCTGCGACCCCACTGTGGTGGTGCTGGACGACTGGCACCGGGTGACCTCCGAGCGGACGCGCCGCGCGCTGGACTTCCTGCTCGACCACGGCGGCAGCACGCTGCTGCTGGTGGTGACCTGCCAGGGTCGCGCCGGACTTCCGCTGGGGCGCATGCGCTTGCGGGACGAGCTGGTCGAAATAACGGGCAGCGACCTGCAATTGGACGTTGACGAGGCGAAGGAGCTGCTCAACTCCTGCAACAAGCTCGACCTGTCGGACGTGGCGGTGTCGATGTTGCACGCCGCCGCCGACGGCTGGCTGGCGGGCCTGCAACTCAGTGCACAGTCCATGGCAGAGCACCAGCGCCGCGAGCGGGCGGGGCCCGCCGAGGTGATCGGCGGGCTCGCGGGCAGGCGCACCGACGAGTACCTGGAAGAGAATGTCCTGCACGATCTGGAACCGAAGATGGCACAGTTCCTCACTGCCCTGTGCGTGGTGGACAGAGCCAACGGCGCACTGGCCGGCGCGCTGACCCGAAACGCGGAAGCGCAGGCCATGCTGGAACAGGCCTGCGAGCGCGACCTGTTCGTGCTCCGCGACGACGCGGATCCCGAGTGGTACCGCCTGCACCCGATGTTCGCCGAGTTCCTGCGCCGCAGGCTGCAGCGCGAGAACCCCCGGCTGGAACGGAAGCTGCACCTGCACGCCTCGGAGTGGTTCGCCCAGCACCGCATGATGGACGAGGCGGTCGAGCACGCGATGGCCGCCGCCGACCCCGCCCGCGCGGAGGTCGCGGCCGCCGCCTTCGACGACGACACCGACTCCAACACCCGGTTGGCCGCGCTGCTGAGCTTGGTATCGCGCCTCCCGGACACCATGGTCCCCCGCTCAAAAATCATGATGGCGGTGGCCAAGACCAACCTGGCGCTGCGCCAGTCCGAAACCGCCCGCACCGCCACCAAACGCCTGGAACGGCTGTGGAAGCGCGGGGTTTGACCGGCTGCCGCACCCGCAAGCACATTCCTGAATGACCCATGACGTGCGCCCAGCGCACGTCATGGGTCATTCAGGAAAACGGATCAGGGCTTGGGGGCCAGCCATTGTTGGAGGTAGCCCTTTTCCGCCGGGGTGAGGCGGCGCAGCCGCTGCGTGTCGATGTCGAAGGCGGCGAGCTGAGTGGTGGCTGTGACGGCGGGGGGGTCGGCGATCGACGCACCGGCGGGGCGGACCTCGTAGCCGATGGTGAAGTCCACCGCGCGAACCTGCTCGGCCCACATCGCGATGTCGAGCGGGGTGTCGTCGTGGCGCAACTGGCCCCGGTAGCGCACACGCAGGTCGGTGAGGACACACCCGGTACGCAGCGCGCGGGTCGGCGCGTCGTCGGCGAACAGCCAGGGAATGCGCGCCTCCTCCAGCAGCGTCACCATCCGGGCGTGGTTGATGTGCTGGTAGGCGTCCATATCCGACCAGCGGACCTCCACCGCGGTGTGGAAGAGCCTGCGCTCGTGCGCCACGGCGCTGCCGGCTGGTGCCACGTCCGTCATTTCGCCTCCGCGCTCATCGTGCCTCGGACGGGGTGCTCACCCCGCTCACCATGCTCCGCACCTGGCGCGCGGCCACCGACAGGGTGGCCAGGTCGTGAGTGCCGGTCGCGAAGATGTCCGCGAGCGCGGCGCGCGCCCGCGCGAGCCTGGACTGGTTGGTCGACTCCCAGTATGCAATCTTCTCTTCGGCCGTCTCATCCGGCTCCGTCGCGCTGAGCACCGCCAGCGTCAGCGCGCGCAGCGACGAGTACATGTCGTCGCGCACCGAGAGTCGGGCCAGCGCATGCCAGCGGTCGCCGCGTTCGAGGTGGCTGACCGCAGTGAGCAGCCATTCGATCCGCAGATGGTCGTTGAGGGCGTAATACAGCGCGGCGACCTCTTCGCCGTCGCGTTCGGCGATGTCGGCGATGTCCAACACGTCCAGCAGCGGATACAGGTGGATGAGCCGGAACACCTCCACGGTCAGCTCCGGCGGCGCGCCCCGTTCGATCGACGAGCGCGACCGCTCCACCAGGTCCGTCACGTGGTAGCCGCGCAGCCAACCGGGCACGGACAGCGCCAATTCGCGCACCCCCGTGCTGTAGCGGTTGATGTCGGCGCCGATGGCGATCGGCTGCGGCCGGTTGTTGAGCAGCCAGCGCGACGCGCGGTCCAGCGTGCGCTTGGTCTCGAGCTCCAGTTCGTCGCGCACTGCCGTGGGCATCGGCGCGGTGCGGATGCGTCGCCACAGCGAGCGCAGATCGAAGATCTCCGTTGCCGCGGCGAACGCGCGCACCGCGTCGGCGGTGCTCGCCCCGGCCTCCTCGGCCAGCCGGAACGCGTAGGTGATGCCGCCGAAGTCGACCATCTCGTTGGCGAGCATGGTGGCTACGATCTCGCGGCGCAGCGGGTGTGTCTTGATCGTGCCCGCGAAGCGCTCCCGCAGCGGCGTCGGGAAGTAGTTCGGCAGCCTGCTTGCGAAGGAGGGGTTGTCCGGCAGGTCTCCCGCCAGCAGCTCCGCCTTGAGCGACAGCTTCACGTGCGCCATGAGATTGGCCAGCTCCGGAGAGGTGAGCGCGCCGTCGTGGCCGCTCGACCCGGTGACGGCCAGCCGCCGCTGGATTTCGGCGTCCGAAGGCAGGGCCTCCAGCTCCCGGTCCAGGCCGCGGCGCCGCTCCAGCTCGGCGATCAGCCTGCTGTGCACGCTGAGCATCTGCACCGCGTCCGCCCGGCACAGGCCCATCAGGACGTTCTGGTCCACGTTGTCGCGCAGCACCAGGTCGGCCACCTCGTCGGTCATCGAAGCGAGCAGGGCGTTCCGGTCGGCAGGGTCCATGTCCCCGGCTGTGATGGCCGCGTCCAACAGGACTTTGATGTTGACCTCGTGGTCGGAGCAGTCGACGCCCGCGGAGTTGTCCAGGGCGTCGGTGTTCATCCGGCCGCCGGCCAG
>JABFVX010000150.1 GCA_013362555.1 Mycobacteriaceae bacterium | reverse complement strand
GCCGCCGACGCCGCCCGCATCGGCGATGTCGTCGGTGGCGGCGTGCTGGGCCGCGTGGCGCGGCACCGCGTGGTGTTGGTGGTCGGTGTCGACGACGTGGCGGTGCTGGAAGCGCTGCGCGACGGCATTCGCGCGGCCGATCCCGAGGTAGCGCAGGTCAAGCTGGTCACGCGGCGGGAGCTGGCGCGAGCCGTAGCCGACGGCCGGGGCTCGCCGATGCCGGTTCCGTCGCGGGCCGCGTCCTCCGGGCCCGCCGCTCGGGGCAAGCGGCTTTTCCCTGCCGTTGCTGTCGCGGCAACCGCTGTCGCTATTGCGGTAGCGGCGACCCTGCTGCTGTGGGACCGTCGAACGGTGAATACCGCGCCCGCGTCCGCGCCGGCGGCGGCCACCGCGACCGAGGGCCGGGTCTCGGTGAGCGTCCCGTCGGGTTGGCGGGTGCGGCCCGCGGTGCCGGGCGAGTCTCCCGACGCCATGCGGCTGGTGCCTCTTGACGGCGCCCGCCGCCGCATCCAAGTCGTCCAGAAGGCTCTGCGCGGCAATCCAGGACTGGACCGCGTCCTTGCTGACCTGCAAGTTCAGCGTGACGCCCCAGGCAGGCGAGCCCGCTTCGGGGAGGTGCGGCGCGAGCGCCTCGGAGCGCGCGAAGTGGGGGTGTACACCGAGGCCGTAGACGACGGGTCAGAGGCAAAACATCATGTTATTGTTCAGCACGGCACACAAGTAGGTGTGGACTGCCAATATCTGGCAGGGGAGTGGGATGCGATTGCGGGGGCGTGCGAGCAGGTGGTCGCCTCGGCGGAGGTGGGCCCGTGATGCCGCGGTCAGAAAATTCCAGATCGATGGAACCGATGCGGGGGTCCACCGCGTCCAGTAGGTAGACAGCGAGTCGGCGCAGTCCATCAGGGGGCGGCCGAGCGAACGATGGAGGAAATCATGGCCGACGGTGGTCAGCCGCTCAATTTCGACGCGGCCACTATTCAGAAGACTGCCAACGACATTGGCACGATTCGCGACAGCATGGTGAAAGAAGTCGACGCCATCAAGATCGAGGCGGAAAACGCCACGCACTGGCAGGGCGAGGCCGCTGGGAAGTTCCAGGGCGTGATGGGCGAAATCGTCGTCGAGTGCGACAGCCTGCTGAAGACGCTGCACGACATGGGCGCGAATGTCGAGAGCAACAGCAAGCAGTACCAGGCCGCTGAGGCGGACGTGGCCGCCTATATCCGGATGCCCGGAGCGACGAGCTAGTTCGCAGCATCCCCCGATCGAATTACAACCACAGGAGTCGACACCATGACTACGTCCTACGACGAAGAGAAGCTGCGGCAGCTGACCGCGGACATGGGCCATCGGGTCATCCGTCTCAACAGCCTCAACGACGACCTCAAGAGCGCGATCCAGTCCCTCGGCCCCGACGGGTGGAGCGGCAAGACCAAGGGCTTCATGGAAGAGCAGTTCACCAAGATGGACCAGGACATCTCCGACCTCGGTCACAAGACCCAGTCGGTGCTGAAGCAGGTCGACCAGGGCAGGCAGGACATGTTCGACCTCGAGAACAAGCTGACCCAGACCTGGATCTAGTCCCGCACGGATAGAGGGCCTGAGCGCACGCGGCGCTCAGGCCCTCTGTTCAAGGTGGCAATTTCGGAAGCACGGATTGCGGGGAGAACGGGGTCTCGCCGCACTACCTCTCATCCCCGCGGTTCGAAGGAATACAGTTCGATGGCTATGCCGCCACAGGGCCGACAGTCCTGGACCGGGCCCGCAGACCAGCCCGGCCCGGTCATTCCGGAGGTCGACTGGACGCAGCCGGGCTGGGCGCCGCAAAAGCCCAAACGCAGGTTCCCGCGCTGGCTGCCGTGGACGCTCGCCGGCGTGGCGCTCGCCGTGGTCACCGGGATCGTCGTCGCCGTCGTGACCGGGTCGGGCGACAACGGCGACGCGGCGAGCGACGCGACCGGCCCCAACGGCATGCCGACCGCGGACAGCCTCCGGCAGTACCTCTTGACTGCCGAGGACCTGAAGGGCTTTCTCCCTGGGAACTGGCTGCGCGACGCGGAGAACGAAAAGAACGACAGCGACGACAAGTCGATGTCCATCCGGGGGAACACGCCCGAGTGCGACGCCGCGTGGAAAAAGGTCGACGCCTTCAAACCGCAGGTCTCGGCGAAGTCGGCCTTCAAGCAGAGCTTCTATCAGGTGCTCACCTATGTCGACGTCGACACTCCGGAGAACGCGAAAGCCTACTTCCAGAACAAGAATTGGTTTTCCGACAATTGCCAGGAGATTCGCAACGTCTCGGGCGGCACCGTCAAGGTCGTCGACAAGAAGTGGACCAAGGGCAGCGTCAAGCCGATCGGCGACGAAAGCTATGTCTATTTCGAAACTCAGGACATGGGCAGCATGTCGATGACGGGCATCGGCTACCGGTCGCGTCACAACGGGATGGTCTACGGCTTCTTCTTTTTCGGCAACGGCATCTCCGCCGACCGGGAAGCGATCATCGACTCATTGACGGCCAGTATCGAGCCGGTGCTGTTCGACCGGGCAGTCAGCAAGTGGGCCAACGGAATCAAGTGATGGGCAACGCACAAATGTTGGCCGCGGGAAGTGTGTGGTGATGAGCGCTCCAAATTCGTCGGGCTGGCTGCTCGCCGTTGACTTCGGCACGTCCAACACGGCGGCCGCGCACATCAACGAACTGTCCGGGGTGGTGCAGGCGCTTCCGCTGTCGCACGGCGGCAACCTGATTCCCTCGGCCGTGTTCGTCGACAGCGGTGGTCAGATCGAGGTCGGCGAGGTCGCGGTCAACCGGTCGGCCGCGGACCGCTCCGCACTGGTGACCTCGCCCAAGCAGCTGATCACGTCCGGGCAGTTGAACATTCACGTGGGCGGGTGGGACGCGCCCGCGCACAGCCTGGTGGCAGGCGTGTTGCGCGCGGTGCTGATCCGCAGCCAGGAACACCACGGCGATCAGCCGCCCGCCGGGCTGGTGCTGACGCACCCGGAGGAATGGTCCGCGGACCGGGTCCGGGTGCTGACCGAGGCGGCCGGACTGCTCGGGTACTCCGCGGACCGGGTCCGCACGGTTTCCGAGCCGCGCTCGGCGGTGCAGTACTACGCGCGCGCCGGCCAGGTGCAGCCGGGCACGCGGGTGGACTTCTTCGACTTCGGCGGCGGCACCCTCGACATCGCCGTCCTCGAGGCCGCCGTCAACGGAACCTTCGAAGTCATCGGTGCGGGCGGGGACAACGCGCTGGGCGGGCGGGACTTCGACACGGCGATTCGGGGGTGGCTGGAGACGCAGCTGGCGTCCCGCAATCCCGAACTGCTCGCCTTCCTGCGCGACGGAGCGTCGGCCCGGGAGTTGGGCACGGTGGACCGCGCGGTGCGCAGCGCCAAGGAGATCCTTTCCGAGGCG
>JABFVX010000530.1 GCA_013362555.1 Mycobacteriaceae bacterium | reverse complement strand
CTCGGCATTGCGGTTCCCACCGTGAAATCCCGTATGCGCGACGGACTTATCAGACTGAAGAAATGCCTGGGGGTGGAGTCGCGATGACCGGTAGGACCGACCTACCCAACTCAGTGAGCAGCACTATGACCGATCTTTCTCAGCCCGACGCCGAACTGCTCGACTTCATCGGCCCCTACGCCCTCGACGCGATGGACCCGAATGACGTTGCGGCCCTGCATGACCGACTCGCGGCGGCCAATCCCGTCACCCGCTACACCTTCGAGGACC
Source organism: Mycobacteriaceae bacterium (assembly GCA_013362555.1). Lineage (GTDB taxonomy): Bacteria > Actinomycetota > Actinomycetes > Mycobacteriales > Mycobacteriaceae > JABFVX01. The sequence goes on along the minus strand of JABFVX010000530.1, from coordinate 3,152 downwards.
TCGCCAGGGACGCGCACGAGACCCTGGCGCTGATGTCGAGCGCCACCGCGGTGGCGCCTCCCGCGGCCCTGCGCGACCGAGTGCTGGACACGGTCGACGTGGCAGTACAGGATCCGCCCGCGCCGCCCGGCAGCCTGCTGCACCCGCGCACCCGCAGGCTGCGCTGGCTGGCCCTGGCCGGAGCCGCCGTGGTGGCCGCCGCCGCGATCGGCGGCGTGGTGATCGCGCCCGGCCACCTTCATACCGCCGCTCCGCCCACTCACAACGCGCTGTGAGCCCACGACCCCCATACCTCCGGAATGACCCGTGACGTGCGTTGGACGCACGTCACGGATCATTCCGGACATCGGTAACATCTGGGACCGGTCGGTCGAATAACTGGCATGAGGTCGCGATTACTGCTGCGCCGCGCCGTCGGCTCCTTGGCACTGCTCGCCGCCGCGGTGGCCGTCCCCGCGGTCGCGTCGGCCGATCCGGTGTCCGACGCGGCGTGTCAGGTCGGATCCGCGGGATCATGCCCGGGGCAGGCACGACCTCGCGTTGATGACAGGCACCCCCGGCACGTCCCGCCGTTCGTCGCGCCGTTGCCGGGGCAAGTGCGGCCGCCCAACTCCATCCCGCTCCCCTACGCGCACTAGCCCAGAACGACCCCAGGAGTTGTCAACCCCTCCAGAATGACCCATGACGTGCATCCAACGCACTTCACGGGTCATTCTGGAGGTTTGTATGCCAGCCGCCGGAAACTCGGGCTACGCGCCCAGCAGTCGGGTGGCGAGGTAGGACTCGACCTGGTCGAGGGCGATGCGCTCCTGGGTCATGGCGTCGCGCTCGCGGATCGTCACCGCGTGGTCGTCGAGCGTGTCGAAGTCGACGGTGATGCAGAACGGGGTGCCGATCTCGTCCTGGCGGCGGTACCGGCGGCCGATGGCGCCCGCGTCGTCGAAGTCCACGTTCCAGTGCTTGCGCAGGCCCGCGGCCAGGTCGCGAGCCTTCGGAGACAGATCGGCGTGGCGGCTCAGCGGCAGCACCGCGGCCTTCACCGGCGCCAGCCGCCGGTCCAGGCGCAGCACCGTGCGCTTGTCCACCCCGCCCTTGGCGTTGGGCGCCTCGTCCTCGGCGTACGCGTCGACCAGGAACGCCATCAGCGAGCGGGTCAGACCGGCCGCGGGCTCGATCACGTACGGAACGTAGCGCTCGTTCGTGGTCTGGTCGAAGAAGCTCAAGTCGGCGCCGGAGTGCTCGGAGTGGGTCTTCAGGTCGAAGTCGGTGCGATTGGCGACGCCCTCCAGCTCACCCCACTCGCTGCCGTGGAAGCCGAAGCGGTACTCGATGTCGACCGTGCGCGTCGAGTAATGCGACAGCTTCTCTTTCGGGTGCTCGTAGAGCCGCAGATTCTCCGGGTTGATGCCGAGGTCGGTGTACCAGGCCTGGCGGGTGTCGATCCAGTACTGGTGCCATTGCTCGTCTTCGCCCGGCTTGACGAAGAACTCCATCTCCATCTGTTCGAACTCGCGGGTGCGGAAGATGAAGTTGCCCGGCGTGATCTCGTTGCGGAAGCTCTTGCCGATCTGCGCAATGCCGAACGGCGGCTTGCGGCGCGCGGTGGTCATCACGTTCGCGAAGTTCACGAAGATGCCCTGGGCCGTCTCCGGGCGCAGGTAGTGCAGGCCTTCCTCGGACTCGATCGGGCCGAGGTAGGTCTTGAGCATCATGTTGAAGTCGCGCGGCTCGGTCCATTTGCCGACAGTGCCGCAGTCCGGGCAGGGCACCACGTCCATGGCGACCGCGTCCGGGTCGGCGGCCTTGCGCTTGTCGGCGTACGCCTCCTGCAGGTGGTCCTGCCGGTGCCGCTTGTGACAGTTCAAACACTCGACCAGCGGGTCGTTGAATACGTTGACGTGGCCGGAGGCCACCCACACCTGGCGCGGCAGGATCACCGAGGAGTCGAGGCCGACCACGTCGTCGCGCGAGGTGACCATGGCCCGCCACCACTGCTTCTTGATGTTCTCCTTGAGCTCGACGCCCAGTGGGCCGTAGTCCCAGGCCGACTTGGTTCCGCCGTAGATCTCGCCGCAGGGGTACACGAGGCCCCGGCGCTTGGCGAGATTGGCGACGGTGTCCACCTTCGACTTGACTGCCACGATGCGGAACTCTCCATCTTCGAAGTGGTGCGGATCAGGTCTGCACAGCTTATCGGCTGCGCGCCTGGCCACCGCAGGCAGTCGCCGCCGCGCGTCGACCCCGGGCGTTGACATGCGCTGTTTCGCATATAAAGTACAATTGGAATTGATTGTCGATAAGCGATGTCGCTTTGGTACTGACGAACGAGGAGGGTGCGGATGACCACCGCGGACCCGCTGCTGACCCCGCCGGCGCCGCCGGTGCCGTCCCGCCGCGTGCTCGACGGCGCGGGCGAGGTGCTGCGCGCACTGGCCGCGCCCATCCGGATCGCCATCGTGCTCCAGTTGCGCGAACACGGGCGGTGCGTGCATGAGCTCGTCGGCGCGCTCGGGGTGTCGCAGCCGCTGATCAGCCAACATCTGCGGGTGCTCAAGGCCGCTGGTGTCGTGCGCGGCGAGCGCAACGGCCGCGAGGTGCTCTACCAGCTGGTCAACGGCCACCTGTCCCACATCGTCCTGGACGCGGTCGCCCACGTCGAGGAGTCCGGGCGTTGACCACGCAGGCCAAGGGCGGCGCGATCGGAGTGCGCAGCACACGCCAGCGCAATGCCATCGCCACGCTGCTCGAGGACATCGTCGAGTTCCGCTCCGCCCAGGAGCTGCACGACGAGCTGCGCCGCCGAGGCGAGGCCATCGGCCTGACCACCGTCTACCGCACCCTGCAGTCGATGTCGGACGCCGGGCTCATCGACGTGCTGCGCACCGACACCGGCGAAGCCGTCTACCGCCGCTGCTCCGACGGCCACCACCACCACCTGGTCTGCCGCGACTGCGGTCACACCGTGGAGGTGGAGGGCGCCATGGTGGAAGCCTGGGCCGAGACCATCGCCGACGAGCACGGCTTCCGCGGCATCAGCCACACCGTCGAAGTCTTCGGCACCTGTAGCTCCTGCCACGACTGAGCCCACGGAGCCCGCCTCTACACCTGTATCGCGTGTTCACACCCGCAGCTGCGGGTGTGAACACGCGATA
>JABFVX010000374.1 GCA_013362555.1 Mycobacteriaceae bacterium | reverse complement strand
GCGGGTGTAGCCACGCGCTTCGGGTGTGGATCACACGACGGCCAGCGGGGCCAGCGGGGCCGTGGTGCGGGGGCCGAGGGCCGCGTAGGCGGTGGCGAGGCCGGAGACCGCGAGGCGCAGGTCGGGCGCGGGGTGGGTGTAGGGGAGCCGCAAGAAGCGCTCGAAGGCGCCTTGGACCCCGAAGCGCGGGCCCGCAGCCAGCAGGACGCCGTGGTTGGGAGCGGTGGCCGCCAGCGCGGTCGAGACCGGAGCGGGCAGCTGGACCCAGAGCGCCATGCCGCCCGCGCCTGCGACAGGCTCCCAGTCCGGCAGCTCACTCGCCAGCGCACCGCGCAGCGCAGCGCGGCGCTCACGCAGTTCGTCACAGCGGAGCGCGATGATCGGCGCCGGATCGCGCAGCAGCTCCGCGCACGCGAGCTGGTCGATCGGCGGGGTGCCGAGGTCCATCGCCACTCGCGTGCCGAGCAGCTTCGCGATGACCGAGCGCGGCGCCCGCACCCAGCCGACCCGCAGGCCACCCCAGAACGACTTCGACATCGACCCGACGGTCACGACTTCCGCACCGGTCGCGAAACAGGCCACCGGCGTCGGAGTCGGCACGTCGAGAGCCAGGTCGCTCATCGACTCGTCGATGATGACCGTCATCCTGGTTTCGCGTGCGATAGCCGCCAATTCGGCCCGGCCCGCGTCGTCGAGCACCAAGCCAGTGGGGTTGTTGAAGTCCGGCACGAGATAGGCGGCGGTCGCGGCTGTTTGCCGGGCGGCGCTGCGGACTCCGTCGAGATCCCAGCCGCAGGAAGGATCCTCCGGGCGCAGGGCCACCGGAACCGGGCGCGCGCCGCCGCCGCGGATGGCCTCGATGGCGTTGGGATACGTGGGGTGGTCGATGAGCACCCGCTCGCCCGGCGCGGCAACGACATTCAACAGCAGGCGCAGCGCGTGCTGCGCGCCGAGAGTCACCAGGATCTGATCCGGGTCGGTGCGCAAGCCGCGTTCGGTGTAGCGGCGCGCGATCGCTTCCCGCAGCACCGGCAGCCCCACCGGGTCCATGCCATGGGTGCCGAGGTACGGGGCGAGCCCTTGCACCGCAAGGTGATACGCCTCGTGCACGCCCGCGGGAGCGTCCATCGCCGCGTACGTCATGTCGACCGTCAGGGTGTCCGGGGTCGCGATGCCTGCCATCAGGCTCACGCCGGTCGGCTTCACGCCCGGGGGCAGCGCCACCGTGCTGCGCGAACCCTGCCTGCTGATCAGGTATCCCCGTTCGCGCAGCAAGGCATACGCCGAGGTCACGGTGGTCCGGCTGAGATCGAGGGTGGCAGCCAAGTCACGCTCGCTGGGCAGCGCGACTCCAAGCGCCACGCGTCCGTCGTGGATGAGCAGCCGAATCCCTTCGGCCAGTGCCACATACGCGGGCCGCGCCCCCGGCCTGCCGCCCGCGTCCCCCTCATCGCGCCACCGACCCAGATCCCGCATCACGCTGGCCGCACCGATCGTCCGAATCGCCATACAAGCCAGTATTAGCAAACTGGCCACTATCTACAAGGCCAATTGCCGGAAATCACCATCCAGAATGACCCATAAGGTGCGCCCAACGCACTTCACGGGTCATTGTGGACAGGCTCGAGTGGTGAGGTCGCTAGGCCGCGGGGCGGCGGGCGGCGGCTTGCGTGCCGGTCAAAGCCTTGATGAGAGCCGTGTAGGCGGAGCGGGTGACGGCGGTGATGGTGGTCGGAGCGACGGCCAGTCCAGTGGCCAGTTGCGGGTCCATCGGTATGCGGACGATGTCGGACACCTTGCTGCCGAGGCCGCCCTCCAACGTCTGATAGACGTGCGGCTGAGCCCCGTCCTGGTCGGTCACCGCGATCACCGCGTCGGCGACGACCCTGCGGTCGTATTGCTGCGCCAGGCCGGACAGGAACAGCCGAGTCCGGTTGGCGCCGTCGGCGCGCTGCGGAATGGTGAGCACCACCGCCGCCTCAGCGGCGACCGCCGCGGCCAGCGCCGGTGATCCGAGCGCCCCGGATCCGGTGTCCAGCACGACGATCCACCCGTGCGGCGTCAGCGACTCGATCGTGGTGGCGACCAAGCGCGCCGTGTCGGCCGCGCCGATCAACCGGTCCGACGGCGGGATGGCCAGCCCGGACTGCCGTCCGCGCAGGAACTGCGACATCACCTCGGGGTGACCGCCGTTCTGCGCCCAGGTTTCCCACGGCTGCCCCGGCGCCCGCGTGGCGCCGAACACCCGACCCTGGAGGTCCCCGCCCGCAGGCGTGGCGTCCAACAGCAGCACCTTGCGCTGGAACTGCTCAGTGATCAAGGCGGCGAGCAGGATTGCGGTGACCGTGCCGCCCGCCCCGCCTACCGAGCCGGTGACCGCGATCGCCCGCGGCAGCCGCCGCACCGGCTCCGGCGGGGGCGGCGGCGGTGCGGGCTGCGCGACCGGGAAGTCGTGCAAACCCGGTTCGGCCCACCGGGGTTCGTCACCGGAGCCGAAACCGCCGCTCCAGTCCGTCTCCTGGTGCGGTCCGGTCATCGCCGCGCCTGGAATGTCATGGCTTGCGCGCTCCCAGTTTCACAATGGTGTAGGGGCTGACCGGGCTCACCGTGAGGAACATCGAATACCGTATGGGCTCAGTCGATCCCGGCTGCAGCTCGTTGACGTCGTAGTTGACCGTGTCCGGGCCGACCTGCGCGGCCGTCACGCAGTATTTGGTGCGCTGCGGGATCTTCGCGATGAAGTCGGCGATCGCGTGCTTGGTCGGCTCGTCGAGCACTCCGGGAGCATAGAGCGCGGTGACCGCGGCGGCGTCCCGCTTGACGTAATAGGCGTATTGCAGCGCGTAGACGACGTTGACCGGACTGTCCTGGCCGCCCGGCTGGTCCTTCTGCGTGTTGCCCGACAGGTTCGCGCACACGTCCGCCTTCGGCGAGGTGGCCGGCTTGTCCGTGACCGGCGCGGGCGAGGGATTGGGCGCCGGACTGGGCCTGCCGCCCACGACGACCGCGGTGACGACCCCGCCGATCAGGACCAGCGCACCGAGGACCGCGAAAATGACCCGCCACGGCATGCCGCCGCTTTCTTTCAGCGGCGCGGCGGGCGTGGGACCGAATGGATCCGCCTGCGGATTGAAAAAGTCGTTGTGCGGCTGCTGCGCCGGACCCGGCGGCGCGAACTCGCCCCGGTACGGCTGGGCTGGTCCCGGCTGTTGGAACGACGCGGGCTCGCCCGCGGGAGGGAAGAGCGACGCGGGCGGCTGGCCCTCCGGACCGGTCGACGTGGGAATGGTGGGGAACCACTCGTCGTCCGCGTTGTCCGGCTTGCCCCTGCCCGAGTCGTTGTCCATTACCTCTCCGACCTCCTTGAAGCTTGTGCGGCACTTGCAGGTCCAACCGCCACCGGCCGTGGGACGGTGGCGTGCGC
>JABFVX010000093.1 GCA_013362555.1 Mycobacteriaceae bacterium | reverse complement strand
CGCCGAACTCCTGAAACTCGCCACCAACGCTCGCCACGATCCCCAGGGACCCGATCTGCACCGACTCCGGTCGCTGCACGAGGCTTGGGACAAGCGGGCGGCCTCCAAGGCCACCGCGCGCGCCGCAGCCCATCCGCCCGTTCCCGACAATGTGGAAACCGCACCGCCAACACCCGAACCCGCCGGCACCGCCGGACCGAACCCCGCAGCCGAGAATCACGTCTCACCCCCTGCCGCAGACCCGATGTCGACATTCGCTGCCGCCGACCTCGAGCTGCTGGAACAGAAGGCGGCGGACACAGGCGAGACCACACTGCGGCAGCTGAATCTCGAACCCGTCGACCTGGGCGAGGGCAACGGCGACCGCCCTGCGCGGCGGTCGGAGGTCCCGCCGATCGACGCAGCTCGCGGCAGGAAGCCGTACGGACTCCGCACACCTCTCGATGCCGTGCGTGGGCCCCTTCGGGGTCCGGAGGGACACCCGGAGCCGCATCGCCGGAGCAGGCCCGAGCCGCCGCCGGATCCGGGCGGGCCCGAACTCGCGCCGCCGGACCCCCGCCGCGCACCGACCGGAGGAGTCGCGGATGCCGTCGCCGCGGACGGCGCGACGACGCTGTCGCTGGACCTGACGCCGGACAGCCAGCGGGACTCCGAAACTCGCGGCCGGCCTCTGGTCCCGATCCGGCCGCTGGGATGCAAAGCAGTGCCGATCGTGCCGATAGACGACCACGTCGAACTATCGCAGCTGATCGACCTGTTGCGGCAGCTGCGACCCCGCGTCGGCGCGGGCTCGGTGGAGCTGGCAGTCGAGAAAGGACCGAACGCGGAGAGTCTCTCCACTCGGCTCGCTACGGCGTTGCAGGCCATGGTCGCCGTTGCGGATGTGCATTGCGCCATCAGCAGTGCCGACCTGCGCGTTCTACGCCAGGCGAAAGCCGCCGCCGGCGGGTACGGCCTGCGGCCGGAGCTGGTTTGGGCGCCGCGGCGGGACCCCACTGTCTTCGCAGGCACCGAGTCCACCACGCTGTGGTGGGCCAAACGTGCCGGAGTCACCGCGCTGTCCCTGGACCACCGCGACATCGAACTGGTCAAGAAGGCCCAGCAACTCGGCTGGGAAGTGCGGTTGCGCGGGGACTTCTTCATCGACCCTCCGGCACACGTCCTGCGCTACGGCTACGACGGCTACAGCCACGTAGGCACCGATTGGGGCGAGGAGTCTTCGTGGGACCAGCGCAACAGATTCGTGGTCGGGCCGCAGGCGTGGTCCGCCGAATCGGACCGGCTGCGGCTCTGGCTTGCGGGCGAACTGCCGACGTTGTCGCCCGCCGAAATAGAATCGGTGTTGACCACTGTAGAAAAGGCAGTGGCACATCCCATTTCGAGTTCGCATCGCGGATTGGCGATGCTGACCGCGGATGCGGTGCGAGGCTCGGATGTCCGCACTGCGCACATTGCGATCCACTACGTGGAGTCGCCACTGCCGCCATCGGTGCCGGACAGGTTCGATCCGCCGAGCAACGTCCGTTACGGCGACGAACCGGCCGCTCACGCCGATGGGCAGCGTGTCCGCTGGGTCGAAATGGACTTTCCGGCCGAGGCTGCCGCCGACCTCGGGCAACCGGCCGGCCCGGCGGGCCGCACGCTGTGGTCCCGGATCGTCGACGCCATAGTGCCGTCCGCGAACGCCGAGGCGGCCATGCACGCCGACAGTCCAATACGGCAGGCGCCCCGGCTGGTGGCAACAGCAGTTCGAGCCGGTTCGCTGCTCGAGATCGGCGAGAAGCTGCTGGAGCGTCCCGATGTAATCGAGTTGCCGGTCGGGTCTGCGCACGGATCCCCGGGCCACCCACTGCGGGCCATGCGTCGCTACCAGCCGGATTCCGCAGCCGTGGCCACGGTGCCAGAGGTACTCGACATGCGGGAAGCGCTCGAGCTCGACACGGCGGTCCGAATCGTCCTGGCGTCCGATCCGAAATGGTCAGCGGAGAAGGAGCACGTGCTTCGCCGTCACCTGCGACAACTGCCGAGCGAGGGCATCGAGATCGCGGCGTCGGATCCGGCCGTCCTCACGCTGGCCGCCGCAACGCGGCCCGACATCCGCCGCGTCGGCATTGTCGAAACCGCCGAACTCAGCTCCGTACAGGCCCTCATCGACGCGGGGGGCGACGCCGTTTCACTGCCCGCGGCCGCGGCGACGCCGGAAACCGTGGCACACATCCACTCTCGCGGCGCCCAGGTAGCCGCGCACGGGGTCGACGGAACCGCTCGACTGGCGGACCTCATCGCGGCAGGCGTGGACGAGATCCGTACCTCAACGGTCGCAGCCGTGCAGTCCGGTCTCGGCGTGAGCCACGATGTCCACCAACCTCAGCTGCTCCGCGAGCTCGGGGTGGACGAGGTGCATCCGCTCGAGGTCTACGCGCTGCAACTCAAGCAGCGTGCCCGGGCGTTGATGCGGTCGCTCGGAGCGGACCCGGTGCCTCTGGACGAGGCGGCAGTCGCGGTATGGGCGGCGAAGGCGCTGCTCAGCAACCCCCGCGGCACGGGTATGGCTACGATGGCCGCACTCGCGCGCCGGTATGTCCAGGCGAACCTCGACTATGCGCATCACGCGGCCAGGGCCGCGGGCTTGCGGGATGCGGGAACCGGCAGCAACGACGGGTACCAGTGGGACGACTTCGACGCCGCCACGTACGGCGCTTCGTATCTCGAGGGATTGCGGCCGGACGACGCCGAGGCGCTGCTGATCGAGGGCAAGTTCTTCCACGCCCACCGCATCACCATGGCCGGGCGGCCCTTCGTCGTGGTGGGGCCTGGACCAGTGCCGAAGTCCGCGTTCCCGATCGCCGCGGGAGCGCTCGACGGCGGCACGCTCATCGCCGTCGAATACGCCAGAAGCAACGTCGAGGAGCTGCTCAGGCAACTGCGCGCCCTGCCGGACTGGGAACCGTATTGGAACGCGGTATCTCCGAACGACCTGCTCGGAAGCTTTCAGGATCTGTCGCGCGTGCTGGCAGGGGGAACGGTCAAACAGGGGTCCGTATTCGATCCCCGTGTGATCGCCGCCCTCGCGGCGCAGCGGCCGGCCGGGAGCTCGGCTCATTTCGTGTACGGCTCGCTCACGCAACTGTTGCAGGAGTTCCGCCTGGCCGTAGTGGCACATCTTGCACTGCTCATGCCCGGTGCGCCGTTCTCGTTCATTGAAATGCGGGAGTCGAAGGCATACCCCAACGCCCTGCAACTGCTGCCTGCGGTCGCCGTCGACGAAACCGACGTGATCAACATACTGCGAGGGTTCGCGCGGCTGGTCGAGGTCTTCGGGATCAATCCGAATCCGGACCGAGTGCACGGCGGCTATACCGGCTTTGTGCTGGCCACCGGCCTAGCGGACGTGCCGGACGCAATCCCCGCCGCGTTCCCGATGGGTTGGTCCGGATACCCGAACGTGTTCACCCCGCCCACGCCCTCGGACGCCCGGCTTGCCCCGATGTACGACGCTCGACACCGGCAAGCTCAGGAACAATGGGACCTCAACCGCATCGTCCAACTGACCCGCGCGGCACGCCGCGCGGGACCGGACCTCGGAGAAGCCCTTCAGTCCGACAACTGGGTGGAAACCGCGGGCGGACTGATCGTCCCGAGTGACGTGGACCCGTGGACCGCGCTGGAGAAGCGGCTCGACATCGACGAAACCCCACCGCCGCTCGACCGATGGTCAGCACTCGAATCGAGAATGCGCGAACACGCGCCAGCGAACGTGCCCGCGGCCAAGCCCGGAGAACTGCTCGCGGCGGTGACATCGATGGCGGCCGACGACGCCGCTCAGGTCGCACATTTCGCCACCCTGCTCGACCAGTATCTGGCATACCTGAATTCGCCTCCGCCGGAGGTGGATCTGGACCATCGCAGCTACCTCTATCCCAACCGCGACGTGAACGACGCCTTCGCCGGCGCGTGGGCACGCGAAGACCGAGACTTCCTGGTGGACGAGATGTGGCGTCTCGCGAACGAGCTGACGGCTCTCGGGCACCCGGTGGTCGACCGGTTTGCCACGGACGTGCGCGCCCTGCTGGAAACACAAGCCGTGGACAGCGTCAGGTTCCTGAATCCGCAGGCAAAGCACATCGATGCGGCGGTGCGCGATGTCGCTGCCGCGCTGCGCAACCGCGGTTGGCGCAATGCGGCGCAACTCCGAAACCTCCGCAGCATCCTGCCCGTGCACGGGCCGTACGCGCTGCGCCTCACCGTCGAAGGCGAACCAGGAAGTCGGCGCGCGACCATCGAGGGCACCGACCTGTCCGACATCCCGCCCTCGCGCGACCGCCGCTGGACCTTGGAGCTGTTCGAAAACCAGGACGGCACAACGCAAGTCAAACCGACAGCGCACCAATCGGCGACGATCAACACGATCGGGCCGAGAATGCGCGAGCTCGCGGGCCCGGCGGCCGCGCAGCTCGCGGCCGAACCTCCGGACTTGCTCGCCGCGATCACCTCGCTGGTCAACGACGAGGCCGCCGAGGTGACGCGCGTCGCCGAGATCATGGACGAGTATCTCGAGTACCTCGATCCGCCATTGCAGGCAATCGAACTGGATCCGCGCGCATACCTGTACCCGAATCGCGACTTGACCGACGTCGCAGGCCATTCTCGAAGCCACAAGCGTCGCGATCACCTTGCCCACCAGCTGCGGCATTGCGGCACGAGGCTGACCGACATCGGCAATCCCGTGATCGACCAGTTCGTCGCGGACATTCGCGCTCTGGTCGGGGCACAGCCCGTGGAAAGCGCGGTGGTCCTCGACGACCTCAGTGACTGCAACGGCATCGCGGTAGGCCACGTCGACACCGCCCTGAGCACGTGCGGTTGGCGCAATACGACACAACTCCGAGACCTGCCCGACATCCTGCCCGTACACGGGCCGTATGCCCTGCGCCTCACCGTCCACGGCAATCCAGGAAGCAGGCGCGCGACCATCGTCGGCACCGACCTCTCCGAAGGCCCGCCCGAGGGCGGCCGCCGCTGGGTGAGAGAACTGTTCGAAAGTCCGGACACCACCCCGGATGTCAAGTCGGCCCCCATCATGTCGGACGCGGTCCGCACAATCGGCCTTCGAATGCGGGAACTCGCGGGCCCGGCAACATCACTGCTAGCGGCCGAACCGCAAGACCTGGTCACCGCAATCGCATCCTTGACCGGCGCCGAGGCGGCGCGCGTAACCTACTGCGCCGAACTGCTGGATGAGTACCTCGAGTACGTCGAACGACCGTTGCCTGCGATGGTCCTGAATCCGGACACCTACCTCGGTCCGCATCCTGATGTGCGCAAGATTCGCGCCGATTGGCCCGCACGCAGGCATCGCAATCACCTTGCCAAACAACTGTGGCGCGTCAGCCGCAGCCTGGCCGCCATCCAGAACCCGGCCGTCAACGAGTTCATTGCCGACGTACGCGCCTTCCTCGGCGTACAGCCCGAAGAGAGCAGGATCGTCCACAGCGATGTGGAAGTCGACCCACGCCGTGTCGCGGTCGACCATATCTCGAACGCCCTGCGAAATCGCGGTTGGCGCAACGCCGCACACATTCAAGGACTCGCCGACCGACTGCCGGTGCGCGGGCCTTATGTCCTCCACCTGACTTTCGGCGTCGAGCACGGAACGCGTGTTGCAACAATCGTAGGAACCGACCTGTCCGATGGCCCACCCGACTCCGGTCGACGGTGGACGCTGCAACTGGTCGAAGATCCGGACCGCCAGAAGTTCGTCGCGACGACGATTCACACGCTCGCGTCGAGAATGCGTACGCTGGCAGGTCCGGCAGCGCGTTTGCTCGCCGCCGATCCGCCGGACGTGCCCGCCGCCATCGCATCCCTGTCCGGACGCGACGCCGCCGAGGCGACGCGCTTCGCCGAGCTCGTGCACGAGTACCTCGGATACCTCGATCCGCCGCTGGCGGAGATGGACCTGGATCCGCAGGCCTACCTCGATTCCAGCCGCCACGACCAGGCGTTCGCCGAGTCCGCCGCCCGCGCACGCCGTGACGATGTGATCGCGGAGCTGTGGCACCTCGGGAACGAGCTGACGGACCTCAGGAACTCGGCGATCGACGAGTTCGTGACGGACGTGCGCGCCCTTCTCGGAGCTCAACCCGTGGAGAGCAGAGAGTTCCCCGACGCGTACGCCAACTACCGCACTGTCGCGGTCCGCGACGTCGCCGACGCGCTGATGCACCGCGATTGGCACAACGCCGAACAGATCCACAACCTCTCCGCCCTGCTGCCCGTGCACAGCCGATTCGTCCTGCGCCTCACCGTCGAGGGCGAACCGGGAAATCGGCGCGCGCGGATCGTCGGCGCCGACCTGTCGGACGACCCACCCGCGGCCAGCCGCCACTGGACGGTGGATCTGTTCGAGAATCCGGACGGCGCACCGAACGTCGAGCGGGCAGCGGACGGATCGATCACAGTTCGCATGCGCCTCACGGCGGAGCAGACCGCCGATCCACTCCGCGGCGGATGGTTTCGGGACGCGTTGACGGACGTCATGCGCAACAGTCAGTGCCCAGCGAACCTGATCGACCGCACTGCGCTCGCGTGCACCGAGTTGGCGGGCAACATCTTCCTTCACACCACCGGAGCTGCCGAATTCTACGCCGAGCTGTCCGGACTTCCGCTCGAACGTACAGTGTCGGTGGACGTCTACGACACCCGTCCGGAAACAGTCGACCTCGATGCCGAAGCCACCGATCTGAACGCTCCGCTGCCCGAGGCCGGCCACGGCCGCGGCATGTCTCTGCTGCGGACGTTCACAAACCGTGCAGAAGTCCACGATGTCACCGACCGGCCGCCGTTCCGCAAGCGCGTCCATGTGGAACTGACCGACACAACCGCACGACACCGCTACTACCGAAGCCTGTACTACCGAAGCCTGGGGCACGATCGCAGCGTCAATCCCCGATTCGGCACGCACTACGGCAGCGACCTGCCGACGCCGAGCCCACCGCCTCTGAACAACGAACCCGGGTCGCTCGCGGGGCTATGGGTCGAGTCGGTCCATCAGGTCACTCGGAAGATGCCCCAAGGCATGGTCGTCACGTCCATAGCGGATCCCCGTGTTGCGCAAGAGGGGGCCGTCGAACGTCCGGAGCAAATCACGACCATGATCCGCACGATGGCGGAGCTCGACGCGCTCGTCATGGGTCCGCACGTCGCGCTGGCCGCGGCCGATCTCGAGCACATCCTAGATAACGGCGGACACCTTGTCGCCGTGTTCAACACCGACGGGATCATGATCGGCGAGGCGCAGCTGCTGCTGCGCCGGATGGCGAACTCGGCTGACCAGGTCGTCCGAAAGCTCCCGGACCGCGCGGGCTTTCTGGACGGCAACGGCGTCCGGCCCGACCACCAAGGCAAAGGGATCGGCACAGTTCTCGTGCGCCACCGGGAAACGATCGCGCGCAGCCACGGTGCCGAGGACATATTCGCGACCGTCCGGGTGGAGAACGCCGAGAGTCTGTTCGTCCTGCAACGCACCGGTTTTGCCATTATCGGCTACAACGAAAGCTACTTCGATTCCGACGGGTTGGCAGGCGCGCGGGTCATCGTCCGACACGACCTGGCCTCCGACCCGTCCAGCCTGGACGCTCTGCGTGAGCGGGCTTTTCGAGAATGCGTGGCGTTCGATACCTGGCAGGAGACCGGCGGTTTCTTGGCGGTTCCGGTGCAGCGCGGCGATCAACCCGACCCGGCGGCGCACGGCATGATCAAGGAGGCCCTGGCCCGCGGTCTCATCGGCATCGGCACGCAGATCGGCACGACCGACATGCGCCTCGTCTTCGCCCCCGTTGACATGCTGAGTGAGCCGCAGATGAGAAACCGAATCATCCAGCGGCAGGCCCATTTCTCCAACGAGCCCGGTCTCCTCATAGCGACGATGGCGGAAGCTTTCGGGCTCCACCTCAACCCCGACAGTCCCGCCGACCTCCGTGCCGCGAAAGCGGTGGCGCAACTGGTTCACGAGCGATTCCCAGAACTCCAGTATACGCCTTTCGACGTCAGGACGCCGATTGCCGCGAGCCACATCGAGATCCTGGCCCTAGGGGAGACAACGTCGAGCCAGGACGATATCGGAGCACTGCTCGAGTTCATCCGCGGTGTCGCGTACGGACCGCCACCGGCCACCGTCCGCGACCTCGCACAGGAGGTGGGCGTCAGCGAGGTGACGGTATGGCAAGCGCTGACAGACCGAGAAGGCCCCTCCGCCGCCACCCGCGATCGGGTGCTCGCCGCTGCCGTGCGGTTGGGATACCAGTCGACGCGAGTCTCGCAGAGCCAGGTGGCCAAAACGGCCGGTGTCAGCACAGCCACTGCCAGTTGGGTATTCACCGGGGCCCAGCGAGTGTCGGACAGTTTCGCGGAGCGCGTGATCGAAGCGGCGCTGCAATTGGGCTACCCGCTGCCCGCACACTGGATCGGCGTCGCAGCCGAGCTTCGCGCCGCAGTAGGACATCCTGTTCACGAGTTGTCGATTCGGGAGCAGTCGGGCAACCGGGCAATGCGGTGCATCCGGTTGCTCGGTGCTGCCGACCGCCGATTCGCCGAGGTGATGGTGGCGGGCAAGTCGGACGCCCAGATCGCATCGGAATTGAACCTCAGTGCGGAGACGGTCCAGGCGCGGTCGCTTCGTATCGCCTTGCGCGTGCGCGACTGGGTCAACGGTGGCGACATCGGCAACCGCAATCACGCTGAAACCGCGGTGCAAGCGGCGTTCCGGGATGACACGGAACGTTGGTGGATCTGTTTCGACACCTTGACCGACCACGAGCAGCAGACGCTCACATCGACGATGCTCGAAGGAGTCCCGCCCGCCGAAGAGTCGGCGAAGCAGCGCTATATCGCCGTCGTCCGCAGGATGCGAGGCTTGCTCAGCGGGAATGTCGATGTGCCGCAACCACGGAACCCACGCCGGTCGAAGTCTCGCGATCTGGCGGCCATGGAAGCTTGGATACGGGATGCCGCCGCTGATCTCGGGTATATTCCGCCAAAACCCGATCAGGCCGTCCAACGGACGGCTCGTGACGTCGCACTCATGGCAGGCGTGTCCGAGTCCTTCGTCAACGCGGTGCTGAACGACACCGTCACGGAGCGCCGTTCGGATGACAGACGGATGGTGCTGGCCGAGCTGCATCGGCAAGGCGTGTCCAACGGACGGAAAGCGCCGACGATCTCCGATGTCGCACGTGAACTCGGTATATCACGAAACGTCGTCGAACGGATCCTGAAAGCCTCAGCGACACAACCTGTTTCCAGCACAGCGTCGCGGCAGACCCAGCCCGAGCCCGCCCGTTCCCCCGAAGGCGTCGTGCTCGCCGAGCGGGTGGGCGACGATCCGGAGGCGGCGCTGACGCCGGAGGAACTGGCCGTGCGCGGGCTGGCGACGGATGCGGGAGTGCGTCCGCTGGCAAACGTCCGGACCTTGCTCGTCGAGGCGCTCCGGCAGGCGGGCCTGGCGAACCCGACTGTGACGCTGGGCCCGACCGGCGGACTCGCTCTATCACATGGCTATGTCGGCGGGTACACGTATTGGGACGGGTACCACGCGTCGGTTGTCGCAGGCCACCAATACCGTTCAGTGGCGATCGACGCCCGGGCGGATCAGCCCGACGAGGCTGCACGCCACGCGGTGAACAAAGCCATCTACGCGGCGACCCAGCACTGGCCGACAAGGGAACGCGTCACTATCGTGCACAGTCCGGGTGGCGAGTTCACCGCCGAGGTGATCGACGACGAGCAGGGCTCGCCGCGCATCCACGTGTTGCACGGCGTCTGCACAATCAGCGACGCGCGCGTAGTCGCCGTGGCCGCTTGGCCCGCGGCGGACTCGCGAGCCGAGCACGCGCATGCGAGCGGTAACGCACGTCCAGATGTAGTGGGTCTGCCGAGGAACGCCGACGACTGCGTGGCCAGGGCCGCGCAGACCATGGCGGCGTTGGGGCTGAAAGACGGCAGGCAGCCCAGCACGGGGGAACGGGACGCGTCGGCCCTGGAATCGGCGATCCGGGCACGGTTGACGGACCTGAATCTGCCGCCGGGGGGCCATGCCATGTCCGACGTCGCCGGCCAGGCGGCGCACGCGATTCGCCCATCGGATGAGGCAGGCGGCCCCGACACCGCGGTGCTGGTGGTGGACGACGGCGCCACGGTCCATGCGGTCGTGTTGGCCGACGCGGGCGGAGCGGGCGTGGTGGCCGTATTCGATTCGCTGCTGCACGGACCGCATTCGGTCGCGGAGTGGATCGGCAAGCAACCCTTCGGTCGCGTGGAGCACGCCTACGTCGCCTATTTCCGCTTCGGCGACAACGGGCTGGAGGCCACGGCCGAGCCCGACGCGCTGTTCTCGGGTCCGGCCCAAGGACGTGAGATCACCGGAGCGCCCGATGAGTCGCAGGACCATGCCGCGCGGCTGGAATTCCCAACCGCGATGCTCGATTCCCGGTTGCGAACATTCTTGGCAGGACACGCTCCCCACCGTGTGCAGGTCGGGATCGTTGTTGTCGACTCGTCCGACGCAGTGCGCGTCGAAATCAACGGCATTAACATGACAGTGCACGAAATGCTGTTGTCCAACACGAATATCCGGTGGTTCGGAAATGACCCCGGTTTTCCACTGCTGATCCTCAGAACGAGGACAGCCGACGGAATCAACCCTGACTTGGCGCAACACGTGGCGGACACCGTGGGTATGGATGTCGTAGCGCCCGTCGCCGGATCCGAATGGCGAATGGTTCATCCCAAGCATACCCGGAGTCGGGAAACCGGCGACACGGTGACGGTAAAGGAAGACGGAGAGACGCTGCTGCTCAATCGCGTCGATGGCGGACATGACATCATCCGGGCCGAAGATCACCTCGGGCCGCTGTTGGGCGTCGGAAACTCCAAGATCGCATTCCGCCTGCACGACAAAGTGCTGGTGATATGCCGCGCGACTGAGCAGAATCGCGATCGCGCCGAATTCCGAGGCATGGATCATAATGTGCGACGGCAGCGAGAAGCAGTGCGGGAGCTTTCAGACCGAGGTCTGCGCTATGTCGCGCCTATCCATGGCGTAGTCACTGTGTTCGGTCGAGAAGCGCTCGTGATGGACCACTACCCCGGACACGATCACGCGCTCAAGCATCGCCAGAACATCCTGAAGGAGCCCGACCCCTTCTACGCGCCGCTTCTGCGCGAGAACACGGTGTGGGCCGTATCGCTGTTGAACGAGAACAGCCTCACAAGCCTTCGTGAGATAAAGGCCTTCTTCCAGGAACAGCGTCTCAATGTATCCGACGCGCAGTTCCTGATCGCCGGAGACGGAAGCTTCTACCTGCACGACTTCGGAACACCTCGCGAGGCCTCCGAACGACCGCTCTTCGACCGCACGACCAACCAGCTCATCGAGCTGATCGAGGCCACGCTCGAGTCTCGGCGCACAGCCGGCGAACCCGCCGATAGCGTAATTGTGGATTCGGCACGCACGCGCGTGCATACCGAGGTCTCCGGCGCCGCCGCGGGGCTCCGTTACTCCGCGAACTCGAGCAGCGGCGAACCGGCCGACAGTCCCCAAGGCGAACTGACCCCTACAGCCACTGATCCGTCCGGGTACGTGACCACGTCCCGGGAACTTGCACTCGCAAACGTGACCGTATCGGCGTACGCCGACATGACGGATGGGCGCGCCCCGCTGGGGTTCGACCCCGAATCATGGCGACTGTGTGTGGACGAACTGCGGCAAGCACTGCTTGCCGACGGCATCTCCGATGCCGACGTGCGTTTGAAGGGCACCTCGGCCTACTTCTATTCCGGTGATGCGACAAAGGTGTTCCCGCAGTCCACCGCGGAGGTCGAGTCGATGGCCAGGACTGCCTCGGATGCCACCCGGGTCGACGCAAACGTCCTGGTCGAACGCGCCGTCCAAAACTACCGGGAGGCCGGCTACGGAAACGACGCAGCGAAGCCGTCGCGCGCGTTTTTCGACAGTGCGAACCGGCTCGGCATCAGCATTGAGCGCAGCGACTACGACTTCCAGTTGTGCAGTGACATCCTTGGACGCAGGTTCGATGATCTCGCACGGTCGGAAGGGATCGACGTCTACACCAAAGGCGATTGGTACTCGCCTTATCTGCTCGGCCGCGTTGCACCAGAATTGCAACAGTGGGTAGCGAGGTGGGAAGAGATCCAGAATCGGTGGATAAGCGTTGCAACATACCACCTTCGCTATCTCGACGCCAAAGCCGGACAGCATGATTGGCGCGTCTTAGAGACCGCGACGTCACAGGTGAAGGACGCCGGCCGCGCGCTGATAGACCGCGGCTGGCGCAATGCCGACCAGGTCGACCGCCTGGCCGCCACGCTGCCAGCCCGCGGCGGCGATACGGCCC
>JABFVX010000351.1 GCA_013362555.1 Mycobacteriaceae bacterium | reverse complement strand
GCCAGGTCCAGGCCGCTGTCGGCCGGCACCCATTTGACGAACCACCGGCCCGGGTCATGTCCGACCTCGAACGTCAGGCCCCCCAGTTCGTTTTCCCACACGCACCGCGTCGGCTCGCCGTCGACGAGAGCGCCCACTGGCGCGGGTGGATCGATATTCTGTTTGGGCAGGCCGGAGATCGAAATCATCATGAACCAGAATCGCAGTCGGCTCCGCTTGCGTTCACCCCGTTGCGGAACCGTTACCGCATCAGGGTTTAACCGATGCGCAGGCGGTTCACATGAGCCCGGCGAGTCGGTACGCCACCAGTGACCCGGCCACCGCCACATTGAGGCTGTGCCCCGAGCCCAGCATCGGAATCTCCACCGCGAGGTCGAGCAGGGCGGCCGCGTCCGGCGGGATGCCGTCGCTTTCGTTGCCCAGCACCACGACAGTGCGCCTGCGCGCGACAGGCAGGTCGCCGAGGCGGATGGCCTCGTCGGCCAGCTCGACCCCGACGATGTGGCTGCCGCGGGCGCGCTCCTTGCCGAGCCAGGTGATCGGGTTCCCCGTCCAGTGCACGCAGGACCGGTGTCGTAGCGTATTGCCCTGGGCCAAGGCTTCTTTCACCACAGGCCGCCGCGGCACCGCCATGCAGGCCCCGACCGCGTCGCAGGTGCGCAGCAACGTGCCCAGGTTGACGCCGTATTTCGGCCACAGGGGCGCGAGAATCACATGGTCCCAACAGGAATGCGGTCGCCGTCGCCGCTGGGTGCGCAGTTCTTTGCGTGGCCGTACTCGGACGGCCGGAGCGCTCACGAGCGCGGGGCGCGCACGCCCCTTTCAGAAATCCTCACCCGCCCAGGGTATCAGCGGCCGCAACCTCCACGTTGACCCGTCAATTGCGTCAGGCGCAATTCGTGTGTCGTTCCGGATGGTTGTCAGCGGACCGGGGCGGGGGCGGAGCGGAACAGGCGGCGGGCGAGCGGTTCGGCGACGCGGGCGGCGACCGGGCCGAGGATGGCCATCAACAGCACGTAAGCGGTGGTGAGCGCGGCGAGGCGGCGGTCGCCGACGCCCGCGGCGACCGCGAGGCCCGCGATGACGATGGAGAACTCGCCGCGGGCCACCAGGGCCGAGCCCGCCCGCAGCCTGCCCATTCGGGCCACGCCGAGGCGTCCGGCGGCCCACCAGCCGGTGGCCACCTTCGTGACGGTGGTCACCACCGCCAGCGCTACGGCGACGCCGAGCACCGGCGGCATCTGTCCCGGGTCGGTGTTGAGGCCGAACACCACGAAGAACACCGCGGCGAACAGGTCGCGCAGCGGCTCCAGCATCCGGGTGGCGTTCTCGGCGGTGGAGCCGGAGATCGCGATGCCGAGCAGGAATGCGCCCACCGCCGCGGAGACCTGCAGCTGTGAAGCGATCCCGGCCACCAGCAGCGCGGCTCCCAGCACCCGCAGCAGGAACACCTCCGCATCCGGACTGTCGACCAGTGCCGAGACGAAGCGCCCGTACCTGAGCGCCACCACCAGCACCACCGTCAATGCCAGCACCGCGATGAGCACCGCCTTGAGCCCTCCCACGTAACCGACGCCCGCGAGCACCGTGGTGAGAATGGGCAGGTACAGCGCCATGGTGAGGTCCTCGAACACCAGCAGCGACAGCACGACCGGCGTCTCGCGGTTGCCGAGCCTGCCCAGGTCGCGCAGCACCTTGGCGATGATGCCCGACGAGGAGATGTAGGTGACGCCCGCCAGCACGAGCCCGCCTACCGGCCCCCAGCCCATGAGCAGGCCGACCAGCAGGCCCGGCGCGGCGTTGAGCACCAAGTCGAGTACGCCCGCCATCCAGGACCGGCGCAGCTCGGTGACGAGCTCGTCCGCGGAGTACTCCAGGCCGAGCAGGAACAGCAGCAGCACCACGCCGATTTCGCTGGCGATGTCGGTGAACTCGTCGATGTTGCCGAGCGAGATGACGCCGCCGCGCCCGAATGCCAGCCCGCCGAGCAGGTACAGCGGCACCGGGGAGATGCCGATGCGCTGAGCCAGTTTGCCGAGCAGGCCCAGCGCGAAGAACACCGCCCCGAGTTCGATCAGGGCCAGGTTGGAGGAATGCACGCGTCTGTCAGCCGTTGGCCAGAATGTCCGCGGCCTGGCCGAGGCCGTCCGGGGTGCCGACGGTGATGATCAGGTCGCCGCTCGACAGCACGAAGTCGGGGCGCGGCGACGGCTCGACGGTATTGGCCCGCACCACCGCGACCACCGACGCCCCGGTGCGGGTGCGCAGGGCGGTGTCGCCGAGGGTGCGCCCGTCGAACGCCGAGCCCGGCGCGATCGGCAGCGGCCGCGTGGCGATGCCGCCGACATTGCCGTGCTGCTCGTCGAGCCGTGACACCAGCTGCGGTGCTCCGAGCAGGTTGCCCAGCGTGCCGGACTCTTCGGCGGAGAGCGGCACGGCCGCGGTGCACGAGTCCGGGTCGTCGCGCTCGGACACGATGAGGTCGACGCGGCCGTCCCGGTAGGTCACGACGCCGACCCGCCGACCCGCTCGGGTCATGAAGTCCTGGCGGGTGCCGATCCCGGGCAGACGTGTCACTTCGACGTTCACTCCACCAGAGTAGTGGAGCCGTCTCACTCCGCCGGGGTGCAGCCCGCGCTCGCGTGGCTCTTCACATGCCTCCAGAATCACCCGTGACGTGCGTTGGGCGCACGTCACGGGTCATTCTGGAGGCTTGACGGCCGAACCGCATTGGAGGTTCCGGGTCTGCTGTGACCTGGGGATGTCATTACAGTGGGGCGGGTGCCGACATCTGACCCCGTGAACCGCGCCGACCAGGGCCCCGACATCGGCTTTCCGTTCAGCGCCGTGGTCGGCCAGCAGCAGCTGCAGCTGGCCCTGATCCTGTGTGCGGTGCATCCCGGGATCGGCGGGGTGCTGGTGCGCGGCGAGAAGGGCACCGCCAAGTCGACGGTGGTGCGGGCGCTGGCGCACCTGCTGCCGCCGGTGCGGGCCGACGGCCGCCTGCGGCCCGCGCGGATCGTGGAGCTGCCGGTGGGCGCGACCGAGGACCGCGTGGTCGGGTCGCTCGATCTGCAACGCGTCCTGCGCGACGGGGAACAGGCCTTTCGTCCCGGCCTGCTGGCCGCCGCGCACCAGGGCGTGCTCTATGTCGACGAGGTGAACCTGCTGCATGACCATCTGGTCGACGTGCTGCTGGACGCCGCGGCGATGGGTCGGGTGCACGTGGAGCGCGACGGCGTGTCGCACTCGCACCCGGCGCGATTCGTGCTGGTGGGCACGATGAACCCGGAGGAGGGCGAGCTGCGTCCGCAGCTGCTCGACAGGTTCGGCCTCGCCGTCGACGTGACCGCCTCCCGCGCGGTGGAGACCAGGGTCGAGGGCGTGCGCCGCCGGCTGGCGTACGAGGCCGACCCGGCCGGCGTCGCAGATCGGAAGAG
>JABFVX010000517.1 GCA_013362555.1 Mycobacteriaceae bacterium | reverse complement strand
CGTAGGCGACGGCGGCCAGGGCGCTCGCGGCGGCGGGCGCCGCGAGGCGAGTCAGCACGGACATCGCGCGCCTCCGGTCACTCCACGGACCGGGCTACCTGGACGTTGTCCAGTACGCCCAGCGCATCGGGCACCAGCACCGCGGCCGAGTAGTAGGCGGTGACCAGGTACGAGATGATCGACTGGTCGTCGATGCCCATGAACCGCACGTTCAGGCTCGGCTCGTACTCGTCCGGGATTCCGGTCTGGAAGAGCCCGACGACGCCCTGGTCCTCCTCGCCCGTGCGCATCGCGAGCACGGATGTGGTCTGGGACTCGCTCACCGGAATCTTGCCGCAGGGGAAGATCGGAACCCCGCGCCAGGCAGGCACTCGGTGGCCGTCGACCTCCACCGGATCCGGATAGAGCCCGCGGGCGTTGCACTCGCGGCCGAACGCGGCGATGGCCTTCGGGTGCGCGAGGAACAGCTTGGTGCTGCGGCGCATGCTCAACAGCTCGTCGAAGTCGTCCGGGGTCGGCGGTCCGGACTGGGTGTAGATGCGCTGTTTGAGGTCGGCGTTGTGCAGCAGGCCGTAGTCCGGGTTGTTCACCAGGTCGTGCTCCTGGCGCTCGCGCAGCGCCTGGATGGTCAGCCGCAGCTGTTGCTCCACCTGGTTCATGGGGTCGTTGAACAGGTCCGCCACCCGGGAGTGCACGCGCAGCACGCTTTGGGCCACCGAAAGCTGATACTCCCGCGGCGTCAGGTCGTAGTCCACGAACGTGCCTGCCAGTATCGGCTCGCCGTCGTGGCCCGAGGCGATGTCGACCTCGACCTCGCCGTGCCTGGTCACGGGCTTCGGCGGGCCCGCGGCCACGTGGTCCAGATGCTCGCGCAGGTCGGTCGCGCCGTCGATGACCTGTTGCAGCGCGGCCCGCGGCAGCACGAGCACCGTTGCGGCAGTGTCGGTGCGGACGGTGGCGGGCCAGATGGCCGACGGCTGTGTGAAGCACTCCTCGCCGACGAAGTCGCCGTCGGCGAGCGTGCCGACGGCGGTCTGCTCGCCGTACTTTCCGCTGCCGACCTTCGACAGCCTGCCGTGGGCGATGACGATCACCTGGTCCATCGGGTTGCCGAACTCGGCGACCACCTGGCCGGGACCGTACTCGCGCTGTTCGAACCGGCGCGCCAGCTCGTTCAGCACAGTGTCGTTGTCGAACTCGCGCAGCGGGGCGAGCTCGCGCAAGTCGCCCGGGATCACCTCGACCGATGACCCGGAGTTGGAGAACTCGACCTTGCCGTTGCCCAAGGTGTAGGTGAGCCTGCGGTTTACTCGGTAGGTGCCGCCGTTCACCTGGATCCACGGCAGTCTGCGCGACAGCCACCGGGAGGTGATGCCCTGCATTTGCGGCACGGACTTGGTGGTGGTGGCGAGCGTGCGGGCAGCGGCGGTGCTCAGGCTGCGAGGTTCTGGCGTCTCCGCGTGCGCCGGTGTTTCGATGGACATGCCTCGTCCCTTCCCCTTTGAGGTGTTGCACAAGACATGCGACGACCCAGGTGCGAGCCACGCCGCCCAACCCGGCAGGCCTGACGAATTATCTTGTCGGCCAGTGACTTCCGTCGCGGCTCCTACCGTACGGGCGGCCCGGTATGTTACCGGTCGGTTTGGCCGAACCCGGTTAACATCCCATCAACCTATCTTCCAGAATGACCCGTGACGTGCGCTGAACGCATGTCACGGGTCGTTCTGGACGTCGGAGCGGCGCGCCGCCAAGTTGTGACGGTGTATTCATCGAGAAGTATTTCGAGTGTGGCCATATATTTGTCCGGGTAATCCAGCATTAGGTGACGTCGACCTGTGGGAGTACCGCAATGGCCGAGAGTCGGTCGCCTCTGGCTTCTCTGTCCCGCCGCCGCTTCCTCGGTGGCGCGGCGACGCTCGGCGCCCTTTCGGTATTTCCGCCCGAAATGGTCGAATCTCTTGCCGCACCGGCTGTTCGCGGGAAATTGTTTGACGTGAAACACGTCGTGGTCCTGATGCAGGAGAATCGATCCTTCGATCATTACTATGGAACAATGTCGGGGGTGCGCGGATTCGGCGACCGCACCGCGGTCACCCTGCCCAACGGTCAGGACGTGTTCCGGCAGCCGGTGTTCGGCGGCGGGCTCCGGATGCCGTACTGGATCAACACCGCACTGGTCGCGGGGCAGGACAACGCGTCGCTGGACCTTGAGTGGGGCACGCAGCACCAAGCCATGGCGAACGGGCGCTACGACGGCTGGGTCGGCGCGAAAACCGAAGCGGCGATGGGTTATTTCCGGCGTTCCGACATTCCGTTCCATCGCGCGCTCGCGGATGCGTTCACCATCTGCGACGCCTATCACTGCTCGGTACTCGGGCCTACGACGCCGAACCGGCTGTACATGTTCACCGGCACCATCGACCCGAATGGCCGCGCGGGCGGTCCCGTCGTGCACAACCCGCCCGACTACCGGCCCGCGCTGCGGTGGCGAACGTATCCGGAATTCCTTTCCGAGCGCGGCGTCTCGTGGAAGGTCTACGCCAACGACGAAGTCGGAAACGACACCGACGGCCACCCGTATCTCGGCGACTACGGCGACAATCCGCTGTGGCTGTTCGGTGCGTACCACGCCGACTGCAACAGCGACTTGTCCAAGTGCGCGGGCGTGACGCGCGGCTGGAAACCGGCTTCCGCCGCGGGCCGCGGCAACGGGCACAACCCCGAGCACGCACTGGCGGACTTCATCTCCGACTGCGCCTCCGGCCGCCTGCCCGAGGTGAGCTGGCTGGTGGCGCCCTACGGATACTGCGAGCACCCGCAGGCCCGGCCCGACGACGGCGCCGCCTACATCCGCACGATGCTGACGGCCCTGTGGGACAACCAGGACCTGTGGAACTCCACAGTGGTGCTGATCAACTACGACGAGAACGACGGCCTGTTCGACCACGTGCCGCCGCCCCTGCCGCCGCCGGGCACGCCGGACGAATTCGTCCGCGGCCTGCCGATCGGACTCGGCTACCGGGTTCCGATGACGGTGATCTCCCCGTGGAGCCGCGGCGGCGCGGTCGCGTCCGAGCTGTTCGACCACACCTCGGTCATCCGCTTCATCGAGTCGTGGAAGCACCCGGACCAGCCTTTCCCGAACATCTCCGCGTGGCGTCGGGCCGTGTGCGGCGACCTCACGAGCTGTTTCAACTTCGCCGCCGGGCGCGACGCCCGCGCCGAAGTGCCCAAGTCGCTGCGCGCGATGTCGCCCTACCCGGCCAATCGGGAGCAGCGGCTGCCGGCCTCCACTCCGCCGCCGCTGGACCGGCAGAGCGCCCCGACCCAAGACAAGGGCCGCAGGCCGGCGCGACCGCTGCCGTATCAGCCGGTCGCGCCCGCTCGCCTCGCGGCGGACGGGCGGGCGTTCGCCCTCCCGCTGCGCAACTCCGGCGCCCGGGCG
>JABFVX010000125.1 GCA_013362555.1 Mycobacteriaceae bacterium | reverse complement strand
CCAGACCCGGCCGCTGTCCATTCCAAATACGGTATCGGAGCGACCAAGGCAGGCGAACCAAACCGTGACGGCGAGCAAGCCGAACCTTGTGTCAGTGCCGTTGCGAGACTGGCGAAGACGAACGCATGGAGATTCCGGACGATGACAACTTGGCGATCGACCAGCAAGGGTGCGCTAATTCAGGTGTTGATGTGTGCGCTGATGGTGGCGGGGCCGTGCGGGGCGGCGGGCGTCGTGGCCGCGGCGCCCATGCCTGCCGGGGTAGTGTCGGTTGCGGCGGTGAACGACCGACAGCAGAACGTCATGGTGTTCTCGCCCGCGATGAACCGGCCCATTCTTATCCAGGTCATTCGCGCCGCCGACCGATCGCGGTCGCGGCCCACGATGTATCTGCTCAACGGGTCCGGTGGCGGGCCCAACGACAGCGGCTGGGATGCGCAGACCGACGCGGTGAGTTTCCTGCGCGGCAAGGACATCAACGTCGTGACGCCGGTCGGCGGGGCGAACTCCTACTACACGGACTGGGTGGCCGACGACCCCGTTCTCGGCCACAACAAGTGGCAGACCTTCCTCAACGAGGAGCTGCCGCCGGTAATCGAGAAGTTCTTGGGGGCCAACGGAACTCGCACTCTGGTCGGGGTGTCGATGAGTGGTACGTCGGTGCTGAACATGGCGATCGCCAAGCCCGGGTTCTGGCGCAGCGTGGCCTCCTACAGCGGCTGTGCCCAGACATCGGACCCGATAGGTCAGGAATACGTGCGGCTCACGGTGGAGAACTGGGGCGGCGGCCGCAGTGTCGAGAACATGTGGGGGCCGCGCACCGGGCCGCTGTGGCGAGCCAATGATCCGCTGGTCAACGCGGACCGGTTGCGTGGGACCGCCATCTACCTGAGCACGGGCAGCGGCGTGGCGGCCGCGCCGCACGACACCCCGAACGATCGACGCGTGCGTGAGGGACGGATCCCGTTGCCTGTGCAGATCCTGTTCGGTCAGCCGATCGAGGCCGCGATCCGCCAGTGCACGGTTAATCTGGCGAATCGGCTGCGCGGTCTCGGCATTCCGGCCGTTTTCTACGACCGCCCGGTTGGAACCCATTCGTGGGGTTACTGGGAAGACGACCTACACCACTCCTGGCCTTTCCTGGCCGGGTCGGTCGGGGCCCGGATCAACTGAGAGCGCGATTGAGACTGTTCCGGCTGGGTTTCAACCAGCCAGAACGACCCGTGACGTGCGTCCAGCGCACGTCACGGGTCGTTGTGGAAATCGGGGCAGCTGCCGGCCGGCGCCTTACGCGCGTGCGCGTTTGGGGAGCAGGAAGCCGAGTCCGAATGCGATGACGGCGAGGACGATCGCGATCAGGGTGACTGTTTCGGTCGCGGCGAGGGCATTGTCGGCGGGCGCGCCCGCGGCGGCGAACCTGTTGAAGAAGACGGTTCCGAGCACGGCGACGCCGAGCGCGGCGGCGAGTTGCTGGATCGACTCCAATGCACCCGAAGCCGAACCGACTTCCTCGTCGGCGACCTCGCCCATGATGATGTCGAACAGCGGCACGAAGATCATGCCCATTCCGAGTCCCGCCATCAGGAACGGCGCCGCGAGCGGCCAGCCGGAGACGCCCGTGCCGAGCGCCGTGAACACCGTGTACACCCCGACCATGCCCGCGATCATGACTGCCAGCCCGACGTGCAGGATCCTGCGGCCCAGCGTCGGCGCCATCGACCCGGCCGCGGAGCCGAGGAAGGCGCCGAGCGCCCACGGCGACATCGCCATGCTCGCGCCCATCGCGGAATAGCCGAGTCCGAGCTGCAGCAGAAAGCCTGCGGCCAGGCTGAAGCCGATGATCGACATGAAGAAGAACACCACGAACAGCACGCCCGAGCTGTAGGAGCGCTTGCCGAACACGCTCAGCCGCACCAGCGGGTCGAGTCCCTTGGCCGTGCGCTTGCGTTGCTGGGCGATGAACAGGCCGAGCACGATGACGGCCGCGGGCACCATCGCGACCAGCCACAGCGGCCAGCCCTGCTCGCGGCCCTGAACCAGCGGATACACCAGCAAGCCCATGCCGGTGGCGACAATGGCGGTGCCGAGGATGTCGAGTGTGCCGGTTCCGCGTTTCCCGTTCGGCAGTGCCGCGCGGCCCGCGAACAGTGCGACCGCCCCGAGCGGCAGGTTGATCAGGAAGATCGAACGCCAGCCGGTGCCCGCCGGGTCCCATTGGATCAACAGCCCGGCCAGGACGGGCCCCAGAATGGTGGCGAGTCCGATTGCCGGACCGAATACCGCCCATGCCTTTGCCTGGTCCTCACCCGGAAACAGGTCGCGGATCAGGCCGAAGCACTGCGGCACCATGGCCGCGGCGAACAGTCCCTGCACGGCGCGGCCGCCGATCAGGATCTCCGGTGAGACGGCGAGCGCGCAGATCGTGCTGGCCACGAGGAATCCTGCCGCGCCGCTGAGCAGCATCCGCTTGCGCCCGTACAGGTCGCCGAAGCGGCCGCCGGTCACCAGCCCCGCCGCCAGTGTCAGCGTGTAGACGGCGACGATCCACTGCATCGAGGCGTACGACCCGCCCAAGTCCCGCTGGATCTGCGGCAGCGCGACGTTCACGATGCTCGCGTCCAGCAGGTTCAGCAGGGTCGCGGTCAGAATCGCCATCAGTCCGAGCCAGCGGTTGGGCGCGTCGGTGGCGGCTGGGGTGGCGACCGGTGCGGCCGGGGCTTCGAGAGTCGTGGTCATCGGAGGACTCCAATCGGAATGGATCGTTCTGTTTCACTGAGCTTAGCAGAACGGAATGCTTCATTCCAATAGGGAAGCGCGCCTTCCTCGCTGGCCGCCGTTCGGCGGCGTCAGGACGCCTGGGCGGGGCGACGGACGCGATAGCGAAGGTGGGTGACCCGTTCGCCTGCGGTGATGACGGGATTGTCGAGCAGGTGTGGGCCGGAGCCTGCGTGATCGAAGAAGGAGACGCCGCCGCCGAGGATCACCGGAACTAGGTCCAGGTTGATCTCGTCGAGCAGGCCGAGCTCCAGGCATTGTTTGGCGAGTGTTCCGCCGTTGACGCCGACGTCCTTGCCGTCGGCGATGTCGATGGCGCGCTCGATGGCCCTGCGGACACCGTCGGTGACGAACGTGAACGGCGCCTCGGGGTGGGTCTCGATCCACTGGGTGGGCACAGTGCTGGTGACCACGACGATAGGTTTGTCGAAGGGGTGCCTGCCGCCCCAGCCGTCAGTGAAGTCGAAGAGTCGACGACCGACCACATAGACACCTGCGGACGCGACGGATTCGGTCAAGTGGGCGTGGTCCGCCGCGGTCAGGTGGAACGGGATTTCCTGGTGCGAGCTGGGGAAGTCGACGTCTCCGGCGGTATACCACGCGAAGAGATGCTCGAAGCCGCTTTCCTCCGGCCCGGCGATGTAGCCGTCCAGCGACATGCTGGCATCGGTGACCACCTTGCTCATGGCT
>JABFVX010000372.1 GCA_013362555.1 Mycobacteriaceae bacterium | reverse complement strand
GCAGGCTTGACACACGACCGTCCGCTGCCGGCAGCATCACCAGCGCCCGCCACACGACCGGACCCGCCCCCATCACCGCCGACTCAGCCCGAGCTCTCGATCAGCCGGCCCATCCGAAGAGTTCGTCGCCGGCGAGCGCGTCCTTGATGGCCTCGTCCGGCTCGGTTCCGGCGTCGAAGGCGTCGCGCCACAGGTAGTCCGCGATGTCGCGGTGAGTGATGCCGAAGTACTTGCGCATCCGTGCGTCGACCAAGCGCATATACAGCGCGAAGTGAACGTTGCCGCCGAACGTCGCGAGGTAGCCGGGCGATCTTGCGGCGAGTTCGCCGGCGGCCTCGGCCACCTTCTCGGCAGTGGTGGCACCGCTGGAGATCTGATTGTCCATCCAGGTCATGGTGATACTCCCGGTGATCGGCGGAGCGTCGAAGTAGATCGGGAATTGGTTCGCGTGCGTGCCAGTCGAAGCAGGGCAGCAAGCG
Organism: Mycobacteriaceae bacterium; assembly: GCA_013362555.1. GTDB lineage: Bacteria > Actinomycetota > Actinomycetes > Mycobacteriales > Mycobacteriaceae > JABFVX01. Next base: position 2,996 of record JABFVX010000372.1, on the reverse strand, counting down.
TGACGGCTCGTGCAGCGGTGGTGTCGGTGCTCATGACCGGTTGCCTTCGCGTGCGACCTGGAGGATTCGGTAGCGGGCGTCGACCGCGGCGTCGGCTTGTTCGTAGTCGATGCTGATGCGGCTGCGGCGGTCGAGCAGTTCGTCGCGGACGCGAACGGCCTCGAGGTAGCGATGGTGGGCCACACGGTGATCGGTCAGGAAGTCGCAGGCCAGGCCATACAGCAGCTCGGCGGTGGCGTGCTGGGCGTCCTCGGGTTGGGAGCGGATTTTCTTGCCGAGCGGAGCGTGCAGCCGGCCCGGCTCTCCGCCGATGACGAACGGCGGACCGACGGCGTCGGGGGCTGTGTCGGGGTAGAAGTACACCCAGCACATCAAGCCCCCCACCGTGCTTGTGGTGATGACCAGGTCACGGAACTCGACCGAGACCGCGGGCTGCCAGTTTTGGTGACGGCCGCTGCCCAGAACGTGTCCGCAGACGGCCAGGATGGCGATGCCGTCCGAGGTGGCGGCGTGGTCGGCCGAGATTCGGTAGGCTGCGTCGTTGCCTGCGGTCATGATGTCCGAGGCAGGTGTGAATCGAAGGGCAGTCACGAGCTGCCGCCTCCCTCTGTGTGGTGACGTAACGCGGAATGCGTTCGGCGGCCGCCAATTCGAGTTGGCCCGGCAGCGGCAGGTAGCGGCCGGGCTGCTGCTGGGCGGCACTGCGTCGGTCGGCGATCGAGAAACCGATGAACTCGTAGGCGACGACTTCGCTGCCGCGGGACTTGCTTTCATGTGCTCGTCGAGCCGACACAGACCGCGCCGGTTCGATCCCGGTCGTGGGCCGCGTCGCTCTCATGGGTTGCAAGGCGTTGCGGAATACGGGAATCAGTGCCTACGAATGGAACGACCACGTGCCGGGTTGGGGTGCGTCGAACGGATAGTTCGGTGTGTGAACATGATCGGCAGTCGGCGTGCTGTGGTCGGATTCGTGCCACGTGCCGTCATCGGACGCGGTCGCCCCGCACGCGGTGCCGGTGCATCGACGGCGCCAACCGTGGAATATCGCGGCGTAGGTCAGACTGTCGCACGTGACCAGCAGCGACAGGCGACCATCTCGACTCACGGTGGTGTCGGCGCCACGGCGGGTCGTGAAGAGTCCGACGAGCAGCGGCTGCCAACTGCGCAGTGCGTCCAGATATTGCGCGGAGGCGCGACCGTAGTAGCCGGCCAACAGCGACAGCTGTTGTTCGCAGGCGGCGATCTCGTCGGCGGCGTCGCGGCTCACGTGGATGTCGAATTGATGTGGGCGGCGGTCTATGACAGCGAGCGTGGGATCGGGCACGGTCGGGTCATCGAAGGTGCTGGGCCAAATGTTGACCAAATCCAGCGCGATTGTGGTCGCGCAGCCCCATTGGTCGGCTCGGGAGGTGACCGCGTCGGCCAGGGCCTGCCATTGGATGGTGGGAATCCTGAATCGTTGAGGGTCGAGCGGGTTGTCGCGGTCGAAGTCGTCGAACCGGCGGTGATGCTCGGCCAGGAGCGTGTCGTACAGGCCATGGACGGCGACGGCGAGCAAATCCGGTATCGACTGCGCCTGGGCGATCCGATCTGCGAGGGAACCGATTTCGGAATCGGTCAGTGCGCGACGAACCTGGAGTAACGGTTCCGACATGGAAACTCCTTGCATCGGGGAAGTCGAGGCGCGGGACCAGCGCCCCGAGCGGTGACCTGTTGGTGGCGAATCAAGGGCCGCGACCGTGCCGAGCGTCGGGGACCCACCCGACGCCTGCATCAGGGCGCCGAGGCTGCTGCGTAATGGGTTTGGACATGGTCGCGGAGTTGGTTGTGCACTTCCTCAACCCACGCAACATCACCGTCGATCGGAATCTCCGCAACAACGACGTCGACGGGTTCACCACGCGAAACGTAGGTGGGTGTATTGCCGGCCCGATACGCCGAGACATGGATGACTCCCGGCTCGATCACCGGCTCATGGTCACCCCGCCACCAGTCCTGCGGATGACGCCAGAACGCTCGATACTCGGCATCGCCGAGCCGCCACTGCCAGCATTCCCCTTCGGCCGCAGGATGATGAGCGAGCTTGACGCTGCCGCGTTTCTTCGCCGGCCGGGGTCGAGCAGGCGCGGCGTCGAGTTCGGCGAACACCTCGGGGAACTGCTCACGAGCCTGCGTGGCGGTCAAACGACCGATCACCTCGTGGTACGGCAAGGGCTGCGGGGGGCAGTTGCGGCGGGTCGAACCTGCGTGGGTGACGATCCGAGCGCTGACACCGCCGAAGCGTCCGGCCACGCTGACCGACTTGGCGTTGACACGGACGACCTCGTGCCACCGGTCCCGGTACGCGGCGACGAAGTCACCGACCTCGAAATCGTCGGGACCCCAGACATGAACGCCCGCGTCGTCGAGCACGTTCCACCAGTAGTCGATTTCCTCGAGCTTCTCCACGATCTCGGCGCGTGTGGTCGCCAGGTAGTGATCGGAGCACTTGTCGCCGTCTTTCTCCAGTTCACGGCCGATCCGGCGAAGGACGGTCTCGATTGTGAGGATGCGGCGCTGCGTCGTGCCCGGATTCTCCTTGTAGGTACGGAAATTCGCTGCGGTCCAGGCGCGGTCGATGCGGTGTTTGGCCGTGTCGTAGAGCGCCCACGCCTTGCCTTCCCGCTGCCACAGCCGTTCCAGCAAGCGGCGGTGACGGTGCTCGGAGTGATGCCCGATAAGAATCGGCTGGCCGTTGAGCATGTCGTAGGTGCGCTGGTTCGACTCTCGAATGCTGTCCGATGTCCACATGTCGCGTCGCGCCATGTACTGCTGGTAGGCGGCGCGATCGTCGGCCCGGTCGTACTTCTCGTCTATGAACGCCGCGAAGTCGACCGCCGGGGTGGTGTCGTCGATCTCGACATCGACCTCGTGGCCGAGTTCCCGCAGTCGCGTGACCGCCGTGTCGATCTTGTACGTGTCGGCGCGGCGGCGCCGTGAGTGCGGCAGGTACCAGA
>JABFVX010000336.1 GCA_013362555.1 Mycobacteriaceae bacterium | reverse complement strand
CTTCGTCGGCGGTCACTGAGAGTCGGGTCTGCGCTGCGACTTCCCGAATCCATTGGGTTTGATCGGCACGATCGCGTAATAGCCAGTGGCGAGACGGTGCACGCGCTAATCGCGCGAACTGCGGCCATGTATGCGCGTAACTGGTCCCACCGTCCCGCGGTCGAACAACCCGCACTGTCGCCTCCGTAGGGTTATAGCCTACGCTCACGACGGTCAGGTGCCCACGATACCCCCCGAATCGGCTGCAATGATCAACAACTCCCAGGAAAACCGCTGGTCGGAGTGGGTCCCATCCTTATAGCCCCGCCGCCGGCGGCGCCATAAGGATGGCAGACCCAGACCCGAGTTGCCGAGCCAATCGTCGAGCGGGCCGACCGAATCGCGTTCAGCGAGGTAACCATTGCGGCACCATGATTGGATTTCACGCCCGACGTTAGGTCACAGCCTGACGGGATCGTCGTCGGATATGCAGCGAAACCCGATGTGGCTCATGCCCGTATCCACCATGTGCGGCCGGCGGGCGGCGGGGCGGTAGCGGAGGCAGTAGGTGTCGGCGCAGAGGAACGAGCCGCCCTTGAGGACACGCCGCTCGATGGCGACCTGGGGTTGGCGGGGGTCGAAGGTGTCTGCGGCGCAGCAGGGATGGTTGGTGCGGGTGGGACCGTAAAGGTCGCTGGTCCACTCCCAGACATTGCCTGCCATGTCGTACAGGCCGTAGGCGTTGGGGGCGAAGCTGCCTACCGGGGTGGTCCGGCCGTAGCCCGTGTCCGGGAGGTACGGGAATTCGCCGTGCCAGTAGTTGGCGAGGTGCTGGCCCGGCCGTTCTGGGGCGTCGCCCCAGGTGAAACGGGTGTGCGGAAGGCCGGCGCGGGCGGCTGTCTCCCATTGCGCCTCGGTGGGCAGGCGCAGGCCGGCCCAAGCGGCGTAGGCCGTAGCGTCCTCGTAGGCCACGTGCACGACGGGATGGTGGTCGCAGCCGAGGAGCCCGGAGCGCGGGCCGCGTGGGTGGTTCCAGCACGCGCCCGGCATCCAGCGCCACCACTGGCTCATATCGTGCAGGTCGACCGGGCCCGTGGTGCGGCGAAAGACCATCGAGCCGGGTTGCAGATTCGCTTCGGGCGCACCGGGATAGCGTGTGGGGTCCAGCTCGCGCTCGGCGACCGTGCGGTAACCCGTGGCGGCAACGAACGCGGCGAACTCGGCGTTGGTGACCTGATGCCGCTGGATCCGAAAAGCGTCCACGCTGACCTCGCGGACCGGCCCTTCCTCGGGATCACCGTCATCGCCCTGTAGCAGGGTCTGCGCCGGAATCCGGACCAGTTCACCCACCGCGGCGGCTACGACCGTGTCAGTCATCGAACATCTGTGCCCAATCCGTGGCCATCCCCACCACTTGCCACCCTTCCTTGACTGCCCGCTGTTTCGCCTGCTCCGCACCGGCGGTATAGGCGAATTCGCGGTCGGCGTCGTCGTGGTCGATCAGCAGGGCCAGCCCGGGACCCGGGCCACTGGTCGCGTATTCGAGCATCTCGATATCACCGTTGGAGTTTCCGACCGCGAGTATCGGGCAGCGCCCGATCCGGGACCACACCCGGGCCGGCTTGGCGGGACCGTCATCGAAGATCTCCAGTTCGGCGGTGGTGACCACGCGGCCCGAGTCATAGGTCAGCCCCAGCGAACTGCCCACCACCCGTTCCGGCGGAACGCCGTACATCCGCTCGGCGACCACCCGCATGAAGTCGCGCCCACCGCCGGACACGATGTAGCAGGTGAATTCGTTGGCCTCCAGATAGCGCAGCAACTGCACCATCGGCGCGTAACCGCACGCCGGGTACGGCCGGTCCAGGGTGGGGTGACGTGCGGTATCGAAGAACTCACCGACCCGGACCGCGTAATCCTCGACCGCCTCCGCGGCAGCGAGATGCAGTACCGCACCCGCGAATTCACGCATCATCGCGTCGTCGCCTACGTAGTGCTCAGTCACGGCCGACCCGAACCAGCCCAGGTCACCGTCGTGCGCGGCACGGAATGGCGCCTGCGCCAGTAGCTTCGGATCCGCTCGCGCAGCTTGCGCCATGGACCGCACGATGAAATCGAGCTGCACATAGGCGGGTTTCTCACACCACAGCGTGCCGTCGTTGTCGAATACCGCGACCCGCTGTTCGGGTGGCACATTGTCGCCTCCTGGCCGGGTGACGCGCCCAACGAACTCGACGATGGCCGATTTCGCGGGCGCGTCCCGCCAGGTGCTCAGTCCATCTGTCAATCTCAGTCCTTGGCCAGGAACTTGTGCAGCTGCTCGACCGCCTGATCGATGCTGAAACTGGCCGGTGGATGGCGCGGCGGGAACTCCTCGAACGTCTTCAGGAACGCCGTGGCCATAGCCGTCATGTACATGATGAAGTAGTCGTGCTGCAACAACCAGTCGTAGTACGTGTTGGAGGTGACGTCGGCGCACTCGAACGGGTCGGTGCGCAGGTTGAACAACTTCGGCAGCCGCAACTGAGTGAACGGTTCGGCCCAGATCTGCAGCGTCCCGGGGCAGCGTTGTTCCAGGAACACCGCCTTCCAGTTCTCGAAACGCATGGCCATCAGATCGCCGTCATCGGAGAAGTAGAAGAATCCGCGCCGTGGACTGTCCGCTACCTCGCCGGTCAGGTACGGCAGCAAGTTGTAACCGTCGATATGCACCTTGAAGGTCTTGTCGCCGATCTTCTTACCGGCCTTCAATTCCTCCGGAGTGGTGGTGTCACCGGCCGCGGCGAGCAGGGTAGGCAGCCAGTCGTGGTGCTGGATGATCTCGGTCGACACCGAACCGGCCTCGATGTGACCGGGCCAGCGAATGAGCTCGGGCACCCGGAAGGCGCCCTCCCAGTTAGTGTCCTTCTCGCTGCGGAACGGCGTAGTGCCCGCGTCGGGCCACGTGTTGCGATGCGGGCCGTTGTCGGTGGAGTAGATAACGATGGTGTCATCGGCGATCCCGAGCTCGTCGAGCACGTTCAGGACCGTGCCGACATTCTTGTCGTGCTCGACCATAGTGTCGTGGTACTCCGACTGCCACAGACCGGCCTGCCCGCGCTTGTCCTTATCCAGATGGGTGTACAAGTGCATGTGAGTGAAGTTGCACCACACGAAGAACGGGGTGTCCTCGTCGTGCTTGCGCCGGATGTATTCGACGGTGCGGTCGGCGATGTCGTAGTCGATCACCTTCATCCGCTCGATATCCAGCGGTCCGGTGTTGACGATCGACTGCTTGCCCACGGGACCGAACTTCGGGTCGTCCGGCTCATCCGAAACATGATCGAGCGCTTTACAATCCAGCACACCTCGCGGCTTCGCGAGATCGTAGAGCCGGGGGAACTGATCGGCATGCGGGTAATCGAACCGCTCCGGCTCCTCCTCGGCATTGAGGTGATACAGATTGCCGTAGAACTCGTCGAACCCGTGCACCGTCGGCAGATACTTGTTCAAATCGCCGAAATGATTCTTCCCGAACTGACCGGTCGCGTACCCGTGCGGCTTCAGCAACTCCGCGATCGTCGGATCGTCTGCCGACCATCCGATGTCGTAGCCCGGCGCACCCACCTTGCTCATGCCCGTGCGGTACACGCTCTGACCGCTGATGAACGCCGCACGCCCCGCGGTGCAGCTCTGCTCACCATAGGAATCGGTGAACTTCATCCCTTCCGAGGCGAGCCGGTCGATATTGGGCGTGCGATACCCCATCACGCCGTCGCTGTAGCAACTCAAGTTCGTGATCCCGATATCATCCCCCCAGATGACCAGGATGTTCGGTTTACCCTTCGGCACAGCCTTGCCTCCTTGACGTGGAGATCCTCCGACTGACAATCCGGCGGCACGAGACAGAACAGTTGCTACAGGTTAACTTGAAATCCGTTCGGTCGCAGGGAGGCGATAGACCGACGGGGAGGCGCGCCTGGCGGACGAGGCAGCCGCAGCCTGCCTACCGTTCGCATCCCTGACGCCATAGACAGCATGATTGAGTGCGATCTATATTCAGAATATTCAGTCATATTCGATCATGCGGGGTGCTGTGTGTACGGGATAGTCCGACGGGTTGCCGTCGTCGCGGTCGTGGGAGCCGTCGCTGTGCTGACCGCCGGTCAAGCAGGTTCGGAGTCGTTTCCGACGGCAACGTACGCCCAGTCACGGGCCAATCAGAACGCATGGGAGGCGGCCGGCCTGGATTCGGCGCCTGCGCCTCCCGGAGTGAATACCGGGGCGTGTCGCAGTGAGCGGCGGGTGCCGGTGGTTTTGATACACGGTTGGCAGTCCGATCAGTACGCGGCGTGGGCGTATTTGGGTCCGTTGCTGGCCGGGAGTGGCCGCTGTGTCTATTCGTTCACCTACGGGGGACGCGGAAAGCAGGCGGGCGGGATGGCGCCGCTGCAGGCGTCGGCGGCCGAGGTCCGGGCTCGGATCGAGGCACTGACCGCGCGGTTGGGAGTGGACAAGGTCGACGTGGTCGGCCATTCGGAGGGCGGTGTGCTGGCGCAGTATCTGGCACGCACCGAGCCCGGGTTCGCGTCACATGTGCGTCGGTTGGTGGCGGTCTCCGCGCCGACTCATGGCACTACCGCGTGGGGGTTGGCGGGGCTCGTGCGACATCAGGGGGTCGAGGCTGCGGTGGCGTCGGTGTGCGGTGCGGCATGCCCGGACCTGCTGGTGACGTCGCGGTTCGTGCGGCGGTTGACGAGTGGGCCGATTGCGGTTCCCGGTGTCGGGTACACGACGATCTCGACCGAACGCGACGAGCTGGTGACTCCTTCCGCGTCGAGCGTGATAGCCGAGCCGGGGGTGCGCAATCTGCGGTTGCAGGACTTCTGTCCGGCGAGCGTCGCCGGCCACAATGGGATCGTGTTCTCCGCGACTACCGCCGATCTCGTGCTGGGCGCGCTCGACGACGCGCTGCCGCGGACTGTTCGATGTGAGGCCGAGTTCCCATTCTGAAGTCGGCAGACCTCCACAACGACTGGCTGGGTGGGGCGAGGGCGGTAGCGCTGTGCGTCCAGCGCACTGTCCCGGGTCGTTCTGGAGGTTGTGAACTAATCTTTGCCCAGGAGTCGGCCGGGCGAGTCGGCCGCGAAGAAGTGGACGTGGCCGGGGCACGGACGCAGGTGGATCCGCAGGCCGGCTGCGGGAGGATCGCTCCAGTCGGTGCGGGCGACGATGGGTTGGTTCTGCTCGCCTGCGAGCCTGCCGTAGGCGTGGGCGTCGCATCCCAGCTCCTCGACCAGGTCTATGTCCATGCTCAGACCGGACGTGGCCGGTTCGAGGTGCTCGGGGCGGATGCCGACGGTGATCGTGCCGTCGCAGTGTGCGGCGACGGCTCTCGGCACCGGGATGCGCCACTCGCCGACGGTGACGTGGCCGTCGTGGACGGGGCGGGTGAACAGGTTCATGGCGGGTGAGCCGAGGAAGCCTGCGACGAAGGCGTTGGCGGGGTTTCGATAGAGCTCGCGCGGCGGCGCGCACTGTTGCAGGATGCCGTCGCGCAGGACGGCGACCCGGTCGCCCATGGTCATGGCTTCGACTTGGTCGTGGGTGACGTAGACGGTGGTGGTGGCGAGTCGGCGTTGCAGTTGGGCGATCTGGCTGCGGGTGCGCACCCGCAGTGCGGCGTCGAGGTTGGACAGCGGTTCGTCCATCAGGAAGACCTGGGGGCGACGCACGATCGCGCGGCCCATGGCGACGCGTTGGCGCTGCCCGCCCGACAGTGCTTTGGGCTTGCGGTCGAGGCATGCTTCGAGGTCGAGTGTGCGGGCGGCGTCGCGGACGCGGGCGGCGATTTCGTGTTTGGGCAGTCGGGCGACGCGGAGGGGGAAGCCGATGTTGTCGGCGACGGTCAGGTGGGGGTAGAGCGCGTAGCTCTGGAATACCAGGGCCACGTCCCGGTGTCGGGGGTCGGTGGCAGTGACGTCGCGTTCGCCGATGCGGATGGCGCCTGCGTCGACGGGTTCGAGGCCGGCGAGCATCCGCAGCGTGGTGGATTTGCCGCAGCCGGACGGTCCGACCAGCACGAGGAATTCGCCGTCGGCGACCGTGAGGTCGAGCCGGTCGACCGTGGGCCGCCCGGCGCCGTTGTGGTATCGGGTGGCCTGCTCGAAGGCGATCGATGCCATGGGTCTCCTAGCGGTCCGTGCCTGCCAGCAACAGCAGCAGTCGTTCGATTTCGGCGGCCATGGCCGCGCGGGCGGGTGCGAGGTAGCGGCGCGGGTCGACCAGGGCGGGTCGGCTGGTGACCTCGTCGCGGATGCGGGCGGTCAGCAGCGTGTTCAGGTGGGTGGCGATGTTGATCTTGACCATGCCGTTGCGCACTGCCGACACCAGGCCGTCGTCGGCGACGCCGGAGGAGCCGTGCAGTACCAGCGGCACCGGCACGGCCGCCGCCAGCCGTGCGATGAGCAGGTCGTCGAGCGCCGCGGTGCGGGTGGTCATCGCATGGGAGGACCCGACGGCGACGGCCAATGCGTCGACCCCGGTCGACGCGACGTAGGCCGCGGCCTCGACCGGATCGGTTCGGGCGGTGGGTGCGTGGACGCCGTCCTTGCCGCCGACCTCGCCGAGTTCGGCCTCGATGTGAACATCGCGTCGGCGGCACCAGGAAGCTACGTCGGCGGTCGCGGCGATGTTGGCCTGGTGTGGCAGCTGCGAGGCGTCGAACATGACCGACCGGATGCCGAGACCGACGGCTTCGTGGATCAGGTCGATCGAGACAGCGTGGTCGAGATGCACGACGAGGTCGGCCGTACTGTCGGCGGCGATGCGCACGCAGGCCAGCGCCAGTGGCGCGAGACGCCCGTGATAGGCGGCGGTGTTCTCCGAAATCTGGAGTACGACAGGCCGTTTCACGGCTTCGGCGGCGGAGGCGACGGCTTCGGCGTGCTCGAGGGTGACGACGTTGAACGCGCACAGTCCGCCCGGTCGCGCGGCCTCGACCGCGGTGGACATGGGAATCAAGGGCATGACGGCTCCACAGGGGTGACGGTGACAAGGGGGCGCAGCGCGTCTCGGGCAGCGGCGTCGATGCCGCCCGCAGTCGCGACCGTGACGGCGGCAGCGGAAGCGGCGACCACGTCGGCGAGCACCGTTGCCCAGTCGATCCGGTCCTGGTGGTCGGCGAGTGCGGCGATGACGGCTGCCGTAGCCGCATCGCCTGCGCCGGTGGGATTTCCGCGCACCGGCTGCGGCAGCGCTGCCGCCCATGCGCCGTCCGCGTCGACGGCGACCAGGCCGCGTTCGCCACGGGTCGCCACGACGGCGCGGGGACCGGCCGCGACAAGCGACTTCGCGGCGTCCGCCACCGCTGTGGCGGTGTCGGCGACGGGTGTTCCGATGAGTCGGCTCAGTTCGTCGCGGTTGGGCATGAGCACTGTCCCGGCCACGCTCGCGGCGGCGCGCAAGGCGTCGTCGTCGACGTCGCAGATCACCGGAATGCCTGCGGCGATGGCTATCTCGGCCAGTTCGGCGGGCAATGCCGGGTCGATTCCCGGCGGCAGCGAGCCTGCGACGACGAGCCCGCGAGCCTGCGGCAGGCGAGCCCGGACCCGCTGCCGCAGCTGTATGCCCGCGTCGTCGACGGCCAGGCGGGGTCCCGGTTCCCACAGCGAGGTCGTGCGGGTGTCGGGCTCGGTGATGACCACGGTGCGCCGCACGTGCGACAACGCCATCACGAAGTCGGCCGATATGCCGGAATCGGTCAGGTCGCGGGTGAACGCGGCATCGGCCAAGCCCAGTGCCACGCTTTCGCGCCCGAGTTGGCCGAGTACGCGTGCGACGTTGACGCCCTTGCCGCCTGCACGCACGGCGACCTTGCTGACGCGGTGCACGGATCCGAGCGTCACGGCATCGACGGTGTAGGTGATGTCGTAGGCGGGATTCATTGTGACGGTGAGGATCACGTCAACCACACTCCTCGCCGCAGCACGCGGATCGGGTGGAGCCGGTGGTCGGTGACAATGAGGTCGGCGTACCGGCCTGCACGCAGCTCGCCTACGTCGGTGAGCCCCAGTGCGGCGGCCGGCGTCGCGGTGGCGGCGCGGACCGCGTCCACAAGCGGCACGCCGCCGTCACGCCACATCTTGGCGACGAGGTCGATCTGGTGGCCGGTTCCGCCCGCCAGTGAACCGGTGCCGGTCCGCGCGACGCCGTCGCACACGACGACGGTTTCCGGGCCGAGCCGGTAGGTGCCGTCGCCCATGCCTGCGGCGGCCATCGCATCGGTGACCAGCGCAACGGACCGGGGAGCAGCGGCGAACACCATGGCGGCAAACCGGGTGTCGAGGTGGACCCCGTCGGCGATCAGCTCGATGGTGACGTCGCCCCGGGAAGCGGCGAGCAGGGCGGCCGCGACCGGGCCGGGCGCGCGGTGGTGCAGCGGAGGCATTCCGTTGGCCAGGTGGGTGACCACGCCCGCCGGTCCCAGCGGGTGTAGTGCTGCTGCGAAATCGGCGTAGTCGGCGGCGCTGTGCCCGAGCGCCACCCGGACTCCGGCCGCGCGCAGAGCGGCCGCGGTGTCGGCGAAGCCCGGTAGTTCGGGAGCCATGGTGACCATACGCAGCGCGCCTCCCGCGGCGTCGATCAGCAGGCGGGCGTAGGCCGGGTCGGGCTCGCGGAGCAGGCGCGGGTTGTGCGCGCCACACCGGGTTGCGGCCAGAAATGGTCCCTCGCAGTGGATTCCGGCGATGACGTGATGCTCGACCAGGGTGCGCAGTGCCCGTACCTGGGCGAGCATCGTGTCCGGTTCGGCGGTGACGAGACTGGCGACAAGGGTGGTGGTGCCGTGGGCGTGGTGGTGCGCGGCGGCCTGCCCAGCTTCGGCGGGATCGGTGGTGGCGAAGCTGTGTCCGCCGCCGCCGTGGTTATGGATGTCGACCATGCCGGGCAGCAGTATCGGGCAGGGCTCGGGCGGTTCGGCGGTAGGGTGGGCCACGCCCCATTCCGAGTACGGCAGGACAGAGGCGATCCGGGCGCCCGCGACGGTGACGACGCCGTCGGGCAGTTCTCCGGTAGTGGTGACGATCCGTCCCCGGAGGTGGGTTTCGGTCACGACGGCCCGTCCCGGGATCCGGCCCTGGCCAACTCGCGCGCACCGACGAGGCCTGCGCGCGCACCGAACGCGCCTGCGACGACATCGGGCGCGGCCACGACGAACAGCTTGCGTCGCAGTGCGGCCTGTAGTGGCGTGCACACTGCGTCGCCTGCTTCGGACAGGCCGCCGCTGAGCACGATCGACTGGGGGCATACAGCATGGATGACGCCGCTGAGACCGTCTGCCAATGCCTCGACCGCGTCGTCGCGGACCGCGCGGGCGTCCGGGTCGTGGTCCAGCACACCGAGCACGTCGGCGGCGCCGTCGACGCGGCGACCGGTGCGGCGGGTGTAGGCATGGGCGATCGCGCCTGCCGAGGCGACGGTTTCGACGCATCCGACATTGCCGCAGTGGCACGCGATCCCGTCGGGTCGCACCGCGACGTGCCCGATCTCTCCTGCCTGGCCGCGGCTCCCGCGGACGAGGCGTCGGTTCACGGCCAGTACGGCGGCGACGCCGGTGCCGATCGTCACCACGCACACGGTGTCCGTGCCCGCGCCTGCGCCGTAGCGCCATTCGGCCCAGCCCGCGACCGTGGTGTCGTGGTCCAGCAGGGTGGGGACGCGCCAGCGGTCGCGCCAGCGGCCGCCGATTATGACGTCGCGCCAGCCGATGTTGGCGCTGAGAACGGCGACGCCGCGCTCGGCGTCGACGATGCCGGGCAGCAGCACCGCTGCTCGGGCTACCTCGCGACGGGCCCGGTCGCCAAGTCGCGACAGCAGCGTCTCGCCCAGGTCGGTGACCGCGTCCAGGGCCGCCGCTCCACGCGGTGTCGCCACGGTGGCCGCGGCCGTGACCGTGCCGTCGGGGGCGGTGATCTCGCCCTTGATCGTCGTGCCGCCCACGTCGATCGCCAGCACCGTCCCGTCGACAGCCGTGGAAACGGCCGGACCGGGTTGGCCGGGGTGCGGGTCGTCGGAGGATGTCATGAGGCGAGGATGACGGACCGGGACAGTCCGCGGGGGCGGTCCGGGTCCAGGCCCGCGTCGGCGGCGCGCACGAGACACAGCCGGTGCAGTCGGACGAGTTCGGCCATCGGGTCGATCCGGTGGTGGATGTAGTCCGCTCCGGTGGCCGCGACTTCGGCGTGCAGGCCGGGCGGTGTCGGCCCGAATGCCCACACGGCGCGGCCGGGGGCCGCGATGCTGGCCGGGCCGTGTCGCCATTCGGCGATCGAGTAGGCCTCGGTCCAGGCCTGGCAGGATTCCCGCAGTTTCAGGGCCGCTTCTTCGGCCAGGGCGGCGCCGATTCCGGTGCCGACGAAGGTGATCTGTTCGACCCGCCGCATCCGGTCCAGGTCGGCGAGATCCGCGGCGAGCACGGCACGGGCTTGGCCGACGACGTCGGTCAGGTCTTCGCCGAGATGGCTGCGCAGGATGGCCAGCGTGGTGGTGGCGAAGCGGGTCTGCACGATCGACAGTTCGTCCGCCTCGGCGATGAGGATCGGGTCGGCCAGGTCCAGCACGGGAGTGGCGGGGCTGGAGGTGATGACCGTGCGAGGGATGTTCTCGGGCAGCGCGCGCAGGGCGTCGAGCACGTCGGTGGTGGTGCCGGACCGGCAGATCACCAGGTACCGGTCGTAGTCGCGGTCCGTGCGCAGCGCCGCCGCCGACCAGGCGTCGGTGAGTCCGTGCCCGCGGGTTTCCCGCAGTTCCGCGATGGCTCTGGCCATGAACAGTGAGGTGCCGCAGCCGATCACGGCGACCCGCTCGCCCGGCTGCGGTAACAGGGCGTGGTAGCGGGCGGCCAGCGGGGCGGCGCGCGCCCAACTGTCGGGTTGGCTGGCGACTTCGGCGGCCAGGTGGGTGCCGGTGGTGGCGTTCGGGGTCATAGCGGTCGGTGTCCTTCGATGAGGGTGTGGACGCGTTGCCGGAACCGGGGGTAGTCGCCGATTCCGCGGGTCCCGGTCCAGAGTTGTTGGGCCATGATCGGCAGCCTGCTGGTCACGGGCTCGGTGATCTGCTGCTCGGTGCGTGCGGTGGGGTCGTCGCACCAGACGTGCAGCATCGATCCGCGCAGCTGGTGCTGGTCGCGGTCGGGCAGTCGGCTGCCGTCGACGAAAACGGCCGGGTCCCAACCGAACAGCAATTCGGGTGGAGTGTTGAGCGTCGCGGCGGGACCGCCGGTAGCGTAGTAGGTGGGAGCGAAGGCGGCGTTGCTCAGCTGGTGTCCAGCGGCGGCGAGCGCCTGCGGCGGGAGTGCGTCGCCGATCCAGGGTGTCGCGCCTTTGGACCAGTAGTCGATGACGATGTTGCGGTCGACGCGCAGCGTGGCGGGCTGTGTGAGTCCGTCGTTCCACATCCGGGTCGTCTTGCCGTGTGCGCGCACGATGTGGTTGGCCCAGTTGAGGTAGCCGATGAAGGTGTCGTAGCCGGTTGCGCGCGGACCGTAGACGCGGGTGGCGTAGTCGGCCAGTTGCGGATAGCGGGAGTAGTCGGCGACGTATTCGTCGCCGCCGATGCCCCAGAAGCGACCGGGGAACAGCGGCAGGAATTCCCGCAGGATGTCGCCCATGAAGCGGTAGGACGCGGGATTGGACAAGTCGATGCGACCTGCGTCGCCGCCGCCGACCAGCGCGTCGCGCAGCTGGTCGGCCGGGCCTGTGCGCGCTGGGTTCAAGCGCAGCTCGGGGTGGGCGGCCAGTGCGGCGTTCAGGTGCCCGGGCATTCCGATGTCGGGAATGATCTCGATGCCGTAATGGGCTGCGTAGGAGACCAATTCGCGGATGTCGGCCTTGGTGTAGTGCTGCCGTGAGGTGATCTCCGGGTGCGAGTCGCTGGCGAGCCGGAACCCATGGATGTCGGACAGGTGCAGCTGCAAGACGTTCATCTTCAGTGCCGCCATCTGCCGGATGCGGGCGCGCAGCCAGGCGGGCGTGAAGAACTGCCGTCCGGTGTCGACCATCAGGCCGCGTTCGGGATAGTTCGGCCAGTCGTCGGCGACGCCGCCCGCCACCGTCCGCGATTGCCGCAGCCACTGCAACGCGGTCGCGGCGGCGTGGATCGCTCCCTCGCCGCGGCGCGCGGCGAGGGTGAGCCTCGCACCGACAGTGATGCGGTAGGCCTCCGGGGCGGCCGGCGCGGCCGGATCCAGCCGCAGCACGATGTCGCCGGGGCGATCGGCGACGCCCACGACCGCGGTTACCGGCCCGAGACCCGCCGCGGCCAATTCCGCGGCGAGCCTACGGGCCACCGTTGCGGTCGCGGGCGCTGACACCACTCTGGCGTGCGCGGCCAGCACGAATCGACCGTCGTGCGGGGTCCAGCGCTGAAGGCTCGGCACCGTCGCCGGGGGTGTCTCCACTGGGGCTGCGGCTGCCTGCCGCGGCGCGACGACGGCGCTTGCGAGCGCCAGCAGGACTGCCGCGGCGACGCCGCCGCGGCGAATGAGCCGACGCCGACCGGTGGTGAGTGTTGGCGGCGTCATCTCAGCCCACCGGGATGTCGACGTGCGACGGGGCGGCGATACCGACGGCAGCGCCCAGCGGCGTCGCGCTCACATACGGGATCGGGTCCTGCGAGGACACCGTCAGCGCCAGCCGGTGCCCCGGCGGAAGGTTCCACATTGTCCGCGCCAGCTCCCACGACACCCGGGTCGGGGCACCCGGCGTCAAGCCGTGCCGGGTGATCGGGAACTGGGTGATCACCGTGGCGTTGCCTGCCTCGTCCTCGTCGTACAGGATGCCGATGAGGGTGAGGTCGCGGGCAGGCGGCACCACAGTCAAGGCCACCCGGGTCGTGCCGGACACTCGGGCGCCTGCCGGGAAGGGCGCGCTGTGCCACACGGCCGCGGCGCCGCGGTCCACGCCTGTCAGCGGGATCGACGGGGCGACGCCGAGCTGCGCCGCCGTTCCGGTGACATACGGGACGGCGGCGATCGCGATCGTCGGCGCCGACCGCAGCTGCTGGGTCCACGACCGGTCGTCGGCGCCGAGCACACCCGCCGACGGCCTCGACAGCGCGTAGGCGCGACGCGGCCGCTCCGACGCGGCCACCGAGGAATACGACTCGTAGCCGCCGCGGTTGGCGGGCTCGATCCGCACCTTCGGCTCCCGGTCGATGCCGTTGTCCACCCCGTTGAGATAGTGGTCGAGCCAGCGCAGCGCGCTGTCCCACACCGGGTTCGGCCAGCCGACCACTTGGCCCGCGCCGCCCGCGGTGGAATGGTCGCCCGGCGACATCACCAACATCTTGGGTCCGGTCAGCCGATCGAACATCGCGATCATCGGCCCCGGCGGAAGCAGCGAATCCTGCCAGTCGTGCGCCATGAACACCGCGGTGCGGTGGGCGTTCAGGCGCGGCAGCGTGTTGTCCGCGATCCGGTTCTGCGGCAACGCCTTGATCAGTGCGGGGTCATTGGTCCCGATGAGCCCCAGCCCCATCCTGGTCAAACCGACGCCGAAGCGGTTCGTCGCGACTCCCGCCGCCGCGAGCGCGACCGGGCCCGCGGTCTTGGGGGTGTCGTTCGGCGCCAATGCCGCGGCGAGCTCGCCCGGCGGCGAGTCCACCACGACGGCCTTGATGCGGGGATCGTGCGCCGCGGCCACCAGGCCCATGCCCGCGCCATAGGAACCGCCCGCCACCCCGACCCGGTTGGGGTCGACATTGAGGCGGCTCACCGCCCAGTCGATGATCGCGGACACGTCAGCGGCGTCCTTGCTCCCGAACAAGTCCACTTCGCCGTGCGAGAGGTACATCCCGCGGGCGGTGTACTGGATCGACACCATACCGTGCTCGACGGCCAATCGAACTGCCGAGCCGATACTGCCCATGGCGGGCATCCCCCACCCCGACGGCTGGATCACCAGCGCGTTGCGGTGCGCGGCCAGATTCGGCGGAGCGGTGATGATCGCGTTGAGCGCCACCCCGTCCGCGCCGGGAATGAACACAGTGGTGGCCTGTCCGCCGGGGAACGGCACCGCCGCGGCCGGGACGACCGATCCGGCAACCGACACGGCCAGCATCGCCGACAGCAGCAGGCTCGCGCCGATGACTCTGAGGCTTCTTGTGGACACCGGTCCCCCTAGCCGATCGACTGGAATAACGAGATGGCGTTGCGGATGAGCGATTCCGGCGACATGGCGAGATAGCCGACAAGGGTTCCCAGCAGGTCGGGTGCAGGCAGTTGATCGTTCATGGGGGCTCCAACACTCAGGTGTAATGCTCGTATGTGAAGTATTTGTACACCAAACAATCACGTCCGCGCATCACTTACCGCGTCACAGTCGGCTTGACGGACTTCTCGACGCCGTGCATGCTCCCCTTCATTGGCTGTTATTGATCGGTTGGATCGATTGACGATCCATATCGGTCACAAAGGTGGCGGAGGACGCGGTGACTGGTGGTGCTCGACGAGCCGCGGCGATCCTCGTGACGCCAGTTCTGCTCGCGGCCGGGACCGCGTGCGGCTTCGCCGACCGATCGGCGGCGGCCGCGGACCCGAACACGATCGAGCTGCTCGCCCCCACCTACCGCGACGGCCCGTCCGGCACGAAGACCTCGTGGGACCGCGTGATCGCCGGATTCGAAGCCGGGCATCCCGGATTGCGGGTGCGCCTGCACCTGGAGTCGTGGGCGGCCATGGGCGACGTGGTACGCACCAGCCTGCAGTCGCCCCGAACCACCCCGGACCTGGTGAACTTCGACAACTTTGCGGGTTTCGCCCGCGACGGCCTGTTGTATCGGGCCGCGGACGTGATCTCCGGCGAACGCCTGGCCGACTTCCAACCCGGCCTGGCGCGCAACGCGACGATCGACGGCGTCCAATACGCGCTGCCGATCCTGGCTTCCACCCGAACCCTGTTCGTCAACCTGGACCTGATGCACCGCGCAGGCGTGGCCGCGCCCCCGCGAACCTGGCAGGACCTGCTCGACGCCGCCCGCCGGATCGGCGCCCTCGGCGGGGACATCTCAGGATACGGGCTGCCGCTGGCGGGCGAAGGCGCCCAAACCGAAACCTCGATCTGGACCTTCGGCGCGGGCGGCCGGTGGGACGACGGCCGGGCCCTCACCATCGACACCCCGGCCAACCTGGCCGGACTCGCCCAGATGAAAGCCATGGTCGACGCGGGCGCCACCGAGCCGAATCCCGGCTCGACCGGGCGCAAGGACGTGATCAACGCGTTCGTCCAGGGCCGGATCGGAATGATCGAGGGGCTGCCGAGCACAATCGGCCAGATCGCCCGCCAGAACCCCGGACTGCGGTACGCGACCAGCGCAAGCCCCACCAAAACCGGCAGCCCGATGTCGATCGCCGTGGCCGACCAGCTCATGGCGTTCGTCAAGGACGGCCGCAAACGCGGCACCATCACAGCGTTTCTCGACTACCTCTACGCACCGGCGGTGTACTCGCGTTTCGTCGCAGCCGAAGGCTTTCTTCCCGCCACCGTGAGCGCGACCGCCGCGCTGCGCGACGACCCGGTGGTACGCGTGTTCGGCCCGCCGCTGGCCACGTCCCGGTTCTACCCCGTCGCCAATCCGAAATGGGTTGCCGCACAAGCCGCCATTCAGCGATCGGTCGGCGCCATCGCCATGGGTTCGCGACCCGAAGACGTACTGGGCCGCATCGCGCGAACCACGGAGCACAGCAGATGACGCCACAGCGACGCACGCGAACGGCAGCGGCCGCACTTGTCTGGATCGGGCCCGCGCTGGCGTTGATCGCGGCGGTAGTGGTGTTTCCCGCCTGCTACATGGTGTGGACCTCGACCCGCACGGTCTCGCACTACGGGCGCGACCTCGGCCCGGCCGGGTTGGCGAACTTCCGCGCACTGCTGCGGATCGACGGCATCGGGCAGGTCTTCGCGCACACCGCGATCTGGGTGACGACAGTCGTCGCCGCAACCCTGGTCTGCTCACTGGCATTGGCACAGTTCCTGAGCAAGGACTTTCCGGGCCGCAAGGCCATCCGCATCGCCATCCTGGTGCCGTGGGCCGCCTCGGTGGTCATGACCACGACCGTCGTCTACTACCTCCTGGACCCGAACGTCGGCCTGGTCAACCGATTCCTCGTCGACGTCGGACTGCTCGACCACGGGTACGGCTTCACCAAACAACCCCTGCCCGCTTTCGCCTGCGCCATCGGGGTAGCGGTGTTCGTGTCCATCCCGTTCACCACCTACACGATCCTGGCCGGCCTCAACGCCATCCCCGCCGACGTGCTCGAAGCCGCCGCCATCGACGGCGCAAGCCCCTGGCAGCGGTACCGGCACGTGGTGCTGCCGCAGCTGCGCCCCGCGATCGGAGTCGCCACCATCATCAACCTCATCAACGTCTTCAACTCGCTGCCGATACTGCGGGTGCTCGCCGGCGACATCCCCGACACCAGCACCGACACCACGACCACCCTCACCTTCGCGTTGATCCAGCAGGACCAGCAACTCGACGTGGCCGCCGCTCTCAGCGTGCTCAACTTCCTGCTCATCGCGACAGTCATCGCCGGATACGTGCGTGTGGCCCGTCCACTGGACCAGGCGGACTCGTGACGACCCGCAAGCGCTGGGGGCTCACCGCCGCAGGCACCATCCTGGCGGCGATATTCCTGCTTCCTTTCCTCGCCATGGTGCTCGGTTCCCTGAAAACACAAGCCGCGATACTGCACATCCCACCCCGCTACCTACCCGAATCGTGGCGGTTCGGCAACTACCGAACCATGTGGGAAACCCCGGAAACCCCGCTGCCCTACAACCTGGCCAGCACCATGGCAGTCGCCCTGCTTGCCACCGCACTGGTGCTTGCAGTCGCGATACCGGCCGCGTATCACACTGCGCGGCAATCCTTTCCAGGGAAATCGGCGTTCCTGGCGCTGGTCCTGGTCACCCAGATGCTGCAACCGGCCGTCCTCGTCACCGGACTGCTGCGGGAATTCCTCGCTCTCGGGATCGCCGACACCTGGCTTGCGATGATCCTGGTCGACGGCGCGTTCAACCTGTCGTTCGCGGTGTGGATCCTGCACGGATTCTTCCGCGCCGTTCCCATCGAACTCGAAGAGGCGGCGCGCCTCGACGGACTCGACCGCCGCCAGGTCCTGCTCCGAATCAGCCTCCCCCTGGTCTGGCCGGGCATCGTCACCGCCGCCATCTTCACGATGGTGTCCTGCTGGAACGAATACGCCGCCAGCCTGGTGATCCTGTCCAGCCCGAAGAACCAGCCGCTGTCGGTGGCCCTCACCAAGTTCGTCGGACAGTACGACACCGCATGGCAGTACGTCTTCGCCATCTCCACCATTAGTATCGTCCCGGTGGTCATCCTGTTCGCACTCATCGAACGCCGCCTGGTGGCAGGCATGACCGCGGGAGCCGTGAAATGACCACCCACGCCGACGGCCGCGCAGGCCGCTGGGGCCGACTGCTCGAGCTGCTCGCCGACGGCGGCAGGCTCACGGTGGACGACGCGGCCCGGCGTCTGGGCGTCTCGGTCGCCACGGTCCGCCGCGACTTCACCGCACTCGCCGACCAGCAACTGGCCACCCGCACCCACGGCGGCATCATCGCCACCTCCGTCGCCTACAACCTGCCCGCCCGCTACCGGCACCTCGACAACGCGGACTCCAAGCGCCGAGTCGCCGAACACACCGCCGACCTCGTCGCCCACACCGCGGTCGTCGGCATCAACGGCGGCACCACCACCACCGAGGTCGCCCGCGCGCTCGCCGCCCGCCCG
The DNA here is from genome assembly GCA_013362555.1 of Mycobacteriaceae bacterium. Lineage (GTDB taxonomy): Bacteria > Actinomycetota > Actinomycetes > Mycobacteriales > Mycobacteriaceae > JABFVX01. Next base: position 13,217 of record JABFVX010000336.1, on the reverse strand, counting down.
GCCCCCACGACCGGCAGCGACAACCGACCGACCATCGTCACCAACGCACTCAACATCGCCAGCGAACTCGTCCTGCGCCCCCACCTGCGCACCATCTGCCTCGGCGGCGTCGCCCGGGAAGAGTCCTACGAACTGCACGGCCCCTTCGCCGAACGCGTCCTCGCCGACCTGCGAATGGACGATCTGGTCCTCGGCGTCTACGCCATCACCGCCGAAGGCGGCGCCCAATGCCGCCACCTCGGCGAAGCCGGAATCACCGCCGCCATGGTGCAACGCTCCCAACGCGTGATCGTCGCCGCCACCGCCGAGAAACTCACCCGCCAGGCGCTGGCACGAATCTGCCCCGCCGACAACGTCGACATCCTTGTCACCGACACCGACGCCGAACCGGATGCGATCGCTGCGCTACGCGCGGCAGGCGTGCGCGTCGACCTCGTCTGAAAGACATATCGACAATGCCGAACGCCCGGTCCGCCGCCGCAAGGCGGAGAACCGGGCGAACGCGTTATCTGCCTGCGATCTTGGCGCGGAGCGGGCCGCCCACGCTGTTGAACAACAGATCCCCGTTGGGGAACGCTTCGACGATGGCGTAAGCGCCGTTGCCGAGGTTGGACTGCCCGAAGATCGTGCGGTGCACGGTCTGCCCGGTGTTCCAGTCCAGGCCGGTGACCTCCCACCCGTCGGCCTTGGTGTAGCCGTTGACGAACACCATCCCGGACTTGCTCGACACCGCGGGCACCATCGAAGTCGACACGACGTCGCCGCGGGCCCACACCGAGGTCCACTTGTGTTGGGTGGTATCCCATTCGAAGCGCTGCATCCCGCGCGGCGGCTCGAACACCGGCCCGTTCGCAAGCACGTCGACCAGCCTGTCCGGTGCGCCGCCGGGCCCGATGTTCTGCACCACGAACGCTCCGTACCCGTCGACCACGACCGACTGCTCGGACTGAATGAACTCCGGCAACGGGTCCGACAGCCCGGCGGTGACCGGGGTCTGGTCGGCGATCCGGTTGGACTTGGCGCCCGGCCTCTGCTGAAACCCGTCGGGAATCGCGTTGCGCCAGAACGCGACCAGCTTCATGTGATCGGAACCGTCGGTGATGACCACCAGCTGGTCGGAGCCCTTGCCGAAACCCATCAGAGTCGGGGTCGAGCCGGTGCCGATCCCGAACTTCACCGCGGGCGGCTGCCGACCGAAATCGTAGGGCGAGGTCCACGCGCCGTCCGCGGCTGCCGTCGACAGACCGCCGTTCTTCCAGACCACTTTGCGCATGACCTTGTCGGAGGCGAAGTAGATCCCGTTGTCGGAGTCCACGGCCATCGAGTTCGAGACGGTCTCGTCGTCACCGATCCGCATCTGCTTCGGCTCGCCGGTGAGATCGCGGTTCATTGCGAACAGCGAACGCGACGCCAACACCACCAGGTGGCCGTCGTAGGTCATGTCGACCCCGACGATCGTCTCCGGTGTACCCAGAGTGGTGTTGGTGTGGCCGAGCAAGGGCTTGAAGTCGCGGTGCGCGATCACCGTGATGCCATCCGCCGGCCTGTCGGGGTCGATCAGCCCGAACACGAACAGTTCGGCGTTCTGGTTGACGAAGTAGACATGATTGTCCTTGTCGACCAAGCCATAGACGCCGTTGACCAAACGCTGCCAGTTCGCGCCGGACCAGTCCTGCGCGATGGCCCCATGGACCTGGCCGACATCGGTAAACCGTTGGTCGAGAACCTTGTCCAACGCCTGCGTGGAGATCGATGGACTCACTCCGGGCGCGTCCATCGCCGCGACCTGCTTGAATCCGTCGCCGGAGACATCCACATACCGGACACCCGAGGTGGACGAAACCCACATATACTTCGGATTCGGCGAAGCCAGCGTCATGATGTTGACCGGGCCGCCTGGCACCCGCGGCATCGTCGTCGGGTCGATGTGGAACGTGCCGCGCGGCACCGAGTCCGGGAACGAGTCGGTCTGCGCCGGATCGAGGTGGGTCACCGCGTACTTGTCCGCGGCCAGATAGGGATTGCGGGCTGGGCCACCAGCGGCAGCAGCCGAACCCGATGCCGTCGTCGCAGACGACTCATTCGAGTTCGAATCACTGCTGCACCCGCCCGCAACCACCGCTGCCGCCACCGCAACGGCCAAACATGCCCGACCCACCACTGGATTGCCCACGACCAGCCGCCTCTCGACTACGAAATGAACCATTCGGACAGAATCAAACAAGCCAACCGAGCGGTCTTTCTGGGCGGTGACGATATCAACTTCCAGGTCACCGCGAAGGTTCTGACTTCGACCCCGACTCCAGCCGCCCCGGTCGGACGCCCACCTGCCGTCGATTGCAGTAGCTTAAGAGTTGCTGACAATCGTGGACGCGGGTCGGCTCGATCGATATGGGATCGAGGTTCTGGTGATCCGGTGTGCATGAACGGACCATCGGAGGTGTGTCGTGGAGGACGCGGCCAGGCGCGCTGGCGACAGTGCGCCGAACCCGACGGTGCGTGGCCTTGTGGCGTTGGCGATTCCGGCCCTGTTCGCCGGAGTCGCCTCTGCGCTGATTCTGATCGCACTGAGCGTGCTCGCCAACAAGCTGCAACGGCTGCTGTGGGTCACCCTGCCGGACCGATTCGGTATCGGGTCGTTCGCGGGCTGGTGGGTGTTCGGGGTCCTCAGCGTCGCCGGGTTGGTCGTGGGCCTGCTGGTATGGCTGCTGCCCGGTCACGCGGGGCCGGACCCCGCCACGACGGGACTGTTGAGCAGACCTCTCGCGGTCTCGGTGGTTCCGGGTTTGGCCGTGGTCGTGGTCATCGGCTTGGCAGGTGGCGTCAGCCTCGGTCCGGAGAATCCGATCGTCGCGATCAACGTGGCGTTGATGGTGGGGTTGGCCGCGCGGTTCTGGGCCAAGCTGCCGGGCGAGCAGGTGACTCTGCTGACCGCCGCAGCGACGATAGGCGCGCTGTTCGGCACTCCGGTCGGTGCGGCGTTGGTGTTCACCGAGATGATGCCGCGCCGCGCCGGAGTCGCGTTGTGGAGCCAGATTTTCGCGCCGCTGCTCGCGGCGGCGGCCGGGGCGATGACGATGGTCGCCTTCGGCAGGCCCGTCTTGTCGGTGCGGGTGCCCGACTATCGCGACGCCCGGTTGGTGGACGTGCTCACCGGCAGCGGTATTGCCGTCGTCGCGGCGCTGTTGTGCGTGCTGGCGGTCTACTTGTTCCCCGTCGTGCACAGGCTGTTCCATTCGGTACATCCCACGCTCGCCCTGAGCGCGGGCGGCATGGTCCTGGGAGTTCTCGCGGTCGTGGGCGGCGAGCTGACGATGTTCAAGGGACTCGACGAGATGAAGACGCTGACCGCCACCGCGGGCGATCGCAGCGTCGCTGGACTGGCGTTGATCACCGTGGTGAAACTGGGGGCGCTGTTGATCGCCGCCAGCTGCGGATTTCGTGGGGGTCGCATCTTTCCGGCCGTGTTCGTCGGAGTGGGGGTCGGATTGACCGCGTGCGCCGCCTTCCACACCGTCCCGACAGCCGTCGGCGTCGCTTCCGGTGTCCTCGGCGCGTTGATGGTCGTCGCTCGCGACGGTTGGCTGGCACTGTTCATGGCCGCCACGACCGTCGGCGACATCGACATCCTGCCGGTGTTGTGCATCGTGAGTCTGCCGGTATGGCTGTTCGTCATGAACGCTCGCGAAATGCTCATCGCCCCCGAACCGGCTACCACCCCGGCCTCGGGACCGCCGTAGATCGTGACGTTTCCCGCCGGAACCGGTCACCGGTTCATCGCACGCGAGACAATAGGAGCTGAATCAGGATGGGTCTGGATTTCGAGGATCGTACCGATTTCGAGAAGGCCGATCGCGGGTTCATCGCGACGCTGAGTCCGATGACCATCCGCAACGCGGATGGGGCGATCGTGTTCGACACCTCGGCCTACGCGTTTCTGGAGGGCCCGTGTCCGGACACAGTGAACCCGAGTTTGTTCCGCCAAGCCCAGCTCAACGTGAAGAACGGTCTCTTCCAGGTCGTCGAGGGGATCTACCAGATTCGCGGATTCGACATCTCGAACATGACCTTAGTCGAGGGCGACACGGGCGTGATCGTCATCGACCCGCTCATCTCGACCGAGTGCGCCGCCGCCGGTCTGGCGCTGTATCGCGAGCATCGCGGTGATCGTCCGGTCACCGGCGTCATCTACACCCACTCCCACGGTGACCATTTCGGCGGCGTGGCAGGCGTGCTGCCCGACGGGCCGGGCGACGTGCCGATCCTGGCGCCTGCCGGGTTCATGAAGGAAGCCGTCGCGGAGAACGTCTACGCCGGAACCGCCATGACCCGCCGCGCCAGCTACATGTACGCCATCGGATTGACACCTGGCCCGGACGGGCAGATGAGCACCGGACTGGGCATTCAGACCTCCACCGGCACCTTCAGCCTCTATCCGCCCACCGTCGACATCACCGCGACCAGACAAACCGAGACCGTCGACGGCGTGCCCATCGTATTCCAGATGACGCCGGGCACCGAAGCGCCCGCGGAGATGAACTTCCACTTTCCACGTCACCGCGCGGTCTGCCTGGCCGAAAACGCCACCCACAATCTCCACAATCTGCTGACTCTGCGTGGTGCGCTGGTTCGCGACGCCCGAGTCTGGTCGCACTACATCGACGAAGCGATCGACATGTTCGCCACCGATTCCGAGGTCGCTTTCGCCTCCCACCACTGGCCGACGTGGGGCACCGACAACCTGATCGATTTCCTCAGCGTGCAACGCGACCTCTACTGCTACCTGCACGACCAGACTCTGCGCATGCTCAACCAGGGACTGATCGGCATCGAGATCGCCGAACGGATCGAGCTACCCCCGGGCCTGGACGACGCCTGGTGCGCGCGCGGCTATTACGGATCGGTCAGCCACAATGTCAAAGCCGTCTACCAGCGCTATCTCGGCTGGTTCGACGGGCACCCCAGCACCCTGTGGCAGCACCCTCCCGAAGCCGGCGCGGTCCGATACGTGAAAGCCTTCGGCGGGATCGACAACGTGATCGACAAAGCCGCCGGATTCACCCGTGACGGCGACCTGCGCTTCGCGGCTGAACTGCTCAAGCACGCCGTGTTCGCGGAGCCGGCGAACTCGACCGCCAAGAACGCCTTGGCCGAGGTCTACACCCAGCTCGGCTACGGCGCCGAGAACGCCACCTGGCGCGGCTTCTACCTGATGGGCGCCAAAGAACTCCGCGAAGGCGTCTATCCCACCGCCCTCAACCTCGCAGGCGGAATGGCCGCCGCCTTATCGATCGAGCAGCTGTTCGATACCGTGGCTATCCGCCTCAACGGCCCCCGCGCCGCGGCTCACTCACTCGTCATCGATTGGCAATTCAACGACCTCGACACGACGATGCGACTCACGCTGTCCAACGGGGCGCTCATCCGCACCATTGACCCACGTCGCAAAACCGACGTCGATCTCACCCTCACTCTCACCAAACCCCAACTGGTCGCCCTGCTGGCCGGTCGAGGAATCGATGGCATCGACCACGCCGGCGACATTACTGTGCTCGATCGCCTGCTCGGCCTACTCGACCAACCCGATCCGAACTTCGCCATCGTCACACCCTGAAACACGCAACCGCGCGACACCGATTCCGGTCGGGTTACTCGCGTCGCCGGTCGCGGAGCTCGTCGAGCATGTCGGCCCAGCGGTCGGCGACCTTGGCGCGCCTGCGGGAATCGTCGTTGAGCATGCCTGCCAAGCCGAGCCCGCGAGCTGAATCGAGGAACGCTTGCACAGTGGTGCGTACGGTGGGGTCGTTGCCGTTGAGTCCCAGCAGTTCGATGATGGCCCAGAAGCCCCGTGCACCCACTTCCAGCTCCATGGCCGCCACTCGGTCGGTGAGGTTCGGGTCGGCCGCGGCGGCGACACAGAGGTGCAGTCCGGCCGCGAACGTCGCGCCCTGATGCATGTCCACGACGGTGTGCACGATCTCGCGGGTGCGTTCGCCGCCGGAGCCCGCGGCGGGCCGCAGTTCCTCGATCCGGCGGATCCGCTCATCCATCACGTACTGCATCGCTGCGGTGAACAGGCCGTCACGGTCCTTGAAGTGGTGCTGGATTGCGCCTCGGGTCACGCCGGCGGCGTGGGCGACCTCGGCGACGCTGGCGTGCCGCCAGCCACGGGTGGCCAGCACGTCGAGGGCCGCCTCGACGATGCGGCGGTAGGTCGCGATGCCATTCTCGTTCTGCGGCTTTCGCGCCCGGCCGACGTCGTGCCGTGACGTCATGGCACGCCTACAGGTCGAGGGTTAGGCAGTCGGGTGATCGCGACACGCATGGCAGGAAGTATCCCTGTTCCGACTCCGCGGGGTTCAGAGCGGTCGAGCGGTGGTCGATCGTGCCGTCCAGTACCCGCACGGCGCAGGATCGGCAGAATCCCTGCCTGCAGGAGTACGTGGCGTTCGGTCGCACGTCGAGCAGGGCCCCGAGGGCCGTCTGATCGGCCCGCACGGTGATCTCCTCTCCGGTGGAGGCCAACCGCATCCGGAACTCGCGCCCGTCGACCACCGGCGCGGCGGAGAACCTTTCGTAGTGGAACTCGACGTCGGGCCGCTCGGCCAGCGCGCACCGCACAGCGTCGATCATGGGCGGCGGACCGCAGACATAGACGGCCGATCCAATATCGAGGTCGCCGAGCAGGGCGTCCGGGGTGGCGATGCCGTCGCGATCGTCGAGGTGCACAACGACCTTGTCACCGAAACACGACAGCTCGTCGCGGAATGCGAGCGACTCGAGATCTCGCCCACAGTAGATTATCGACCACGGCATGCCCAATCGGTCGAGCACGCCGAGCATAGGCAGGATCGGAGTGATGCCGATACCTCCTGCGATGAATCGCACTGTCGGCACCCGCTGCCCGAATCCGCCGACCGCAAGCGGAAACGCATTGCGGGGGCGGCTGATTCTCAGCATCGCCCCTACCGCAAGAGACTCATGCATCTCCGCGGAGCCGCCGCGGCCACCGGGAACGAGCCGGACCGCGATGCGGTATCGGCCGCGATCGGCAGGATCGCCGCACAGCGAATACTGTCGCACCGCACCGGAGTTCAATCTCACGTCCACGTGCGCGCCCGCCGACCACGGGGGCAGGTCAACGCCGCCGTGTGCCGCAAAAGTCAGCGCCACAACGCTCGTGTCGCCGGCGACCACGGCGCGGTCGGTCACGATCGCGTCGAAGAAGTCGGTGTCGATGCCGTTGCCCGGATCCGGTGTCGACGCGAAACCCTCTGCCCACTGCAACAGGTCATAGCCCGCCGTGACCAGCATCATGAGCGGGTCGCGCCGATACTTGCCGTACGCGTGCGCGGGGACAGCCAGGTTCCGATATCTGGTGAACATGACACCGCCCGCCTTATGCCGTGCGGGATTCGATGGTGGCCAGGTACGACAGCGCCTGTGCCATCGAGCCGGTGTCATCGGGCCGGAAGGACGGCTTCAGATAGTCCAGCGCCGAACCCAGCACCATCCGCGCGGTGGGCAGCATCCCGGCCCGGCCCTCCCGCAGCACCGCCGCCAGAACCCGCAGGCGGGATTTCGGCGCCGCCGGATCATATTCGATCATGTACCAGATGAATCGGCTGGAGATCCAGACAACCAGCGGAAAGACGACCAGCATCGTGCGCACCCGCCGCCAATAGCCGGGATCGAAATACATCGCCACATCGTGGGCGACATTGCGGTGTTCCATTTCCTCGGCCCCATGCCAGCGGAACAAGGCGGTCATGCCCGGGTCCGAGCCGGCCTCGTCCCAACGACAGTTCAGCACGAAATGCCCCAGGAATGCGGTGAAATTCTCGAAGGCCGCCGTGATCGCCAGCCGATTGACCAGGTGCCTGCGCGCATGTCCGGCAGTCCGGAACTCACGCGGGCCGAGCACCCGGCCCAGCACGTAGCGGGACTGCGCGAGCAGCGGTTCCGGATCGATGCCGTTGCGCTGGAAATAGTCCTCGAGCGACTCCTCGTGCGCGTTGGCGTGGACGGTCTCCTGGCCGATGAATCCGAGCACGTCCTCACGCAGCCGCGGATCCGCGATCTCCGGCAAGGCTTCCTTGAACGCGACAATGAAGAAGCGCTCCACTTCCGGAAACAGCAGGTGATAGGCGTTGAGAACGTGCCCCGCGACCGGGTGGCCCGGAATCCAGTGCAACGGCGTGGCCGTCAGGTCGAAGTCGACGTTCCGGGCCCGCAATTGCAGCGGCCCGATGTCCACCGCATCCATCGGAAAACGATTCTTCTTGCGCAACAACATTATTCGTCTCCATCCTGCCAATACTCGAGGATGTGCCCGGCGATGGCCGCGGGCTGTTCCAGATGTGCGAAATGCCCGGCTCCGGCGACGACGATGCGCCTGCTTCCGGGCGGCAAATGTTCCAGCGCGGCCGCGCCGGTGGCCGGGAGGCCACAAGTGTCGGTCGCACCTTGAAGAACCAGGGTGGAGTTGCGGGGCGAGCCGAACGCCAGCCGTTGCGTGTGCGAGTGGGCGGAGTTCCGGCGATACCACGGATTCCATACGGCTCGGTAGTAGGCGAATGCCGCGCGTCTGCGGGCGCTGTCGTTCAACGCGAGCAGTCCGCGCCGCCGGTATTCGGCCACCTCCGCACCAGGCGCCCACAGCCGCCAGAGCACCGAGATGAGCTGTCGGCCTATGACTTCCGAGAAGGGCATGGATACGACAGGCATGTACCAGCTACGCGGCGCCTGACTCAGCAGCGTTGCCAGATTCCGCGGGCCGGAGAGCAGCGCTGCGATGGTGGCCAGTGGCGGAATCGCGATAAGCACAGCACGATGGAACAGTTCAGGATGGCTGCTCGAGGCCGCGCTGACGATGGCTCCGCCCCAGTCATGGCCGACGAGCTCCGCGTCCGAGGCCGCGCCGATCGCCTCGTACACCCGCACCACGTCCGCAACCAGCGCCCCGATCGAATAGTCGTCGTCGTAGGCCAACGACGTGGGAGCATAGCCGCGCGTGAATGGCGCGACGACATAGCGGCCCGTTGCGGCCAGCGCAGGACCGACGACCTCCCACGTCCAGGCGCTGTCAGGGAACCCGTGAATCAACAGGACCGCCGGATCGCGGGGATCCCCCCAGGCCAACGCGGTGATGTCCACGTCGCCGAAGGCGAACCGCAGAACCTGTGGTGCGTGCATGCCGGACGTTCCTCGCTCACCTTCACCGACCGGGTTGTGCTGCACATCCGAGTCTTGCGAGATGACATTCATTAGTGCATTGTTTTAACCGGTACAAGGCGTCACGTCAACCCGGTGGCGCAAGAAAGTACGTGCTACAGAGCAAGAACGTCGGATTCGTCGACCGCACGAACATCGACGGCTGAGCATGCACCGATGCATGGCGAGGGAGGATCGCGGATGGCCGAGTACGACCTGATCGTGCGGAACGGGGTTTGGTTCGACGGCTCGGGAGCCGCACCCCGCACCGCGGACCTCGGCATCACCGCAGGCGAAGTGGCCGCTGTCAGCTCAGCTCCTCTGGACCCCGCGACCGCGACCGAGGTGATCGACGCCTCGGGCAAATGGGTGATGCCCGGCTTCGTCGACATCCATACCCACTACGACATCGAAATGCTGGCCGCCCCGGCGCTCACCGAATCGGTACGCCACGGCGTCACCACTGCCGTCATCGGCAACTGTTCACTGAGCACGATCATGGCCGCCGACACCGAGTGCGCCGACATCTTCAGCCGCGTCGAGGCAGTGCCGCGCGACGTGGTGATCGACACCCTCGGCAAGCACCGAACCTGGTCGACGCCGAGCGAGTACGCGAAAACTATCGATGACCTGAACCTCGGGATGAACATCGGCGCGTTCCTCGGCCAGTCCGACCTGCGGATTGCGGTCATGGGCATGGCACGAGCCGTGGACCGCGCAGTCACACCGACCGACGCCGAACTCGAGCGGATGGCCGCGATCCTCACGGAGGCTCTCGACGCCGGCTTTCTCGGCATGTCCGCGACCACCAATCTGATCGACAAGATGGACGGCGAGCGCTACCGTTCCCGCTCCCTGCCCACCACCTTCGTCAGGGGCCGCGAGTTCCGCGCGCTGAACAAGGTGCTGCGCGCCCGCGACCGGATCCTAATGAGCACCCCCGTCATCTCCCTGAAACCGAACCTCCACCAGTTCTTCCTGGCCGCGAGCGGTCGCTTCCGCCGTAAGCAGCTGAAAGTGTCACTCTTGGCGGCCGCCGACTCCAAGGCGTACCCGCCACTGATCTACTTCATGCTCTACGGCGCTCCGATCCTCAACGCGGTACTGCGCGGGGCGTTCCGCTGGCAACACCTTCCGGTGCCGTTCACCGTGTACGCCGACGGAATCGACCTGGTGGTGTTCGAGGAATTCGGCTCCGGCGCCGCGGCGCTCGATCTCACCGACCAGATCGAGCGCAACAACCTGCTGCGCTCCGAGGAATACCGGCGATGGTTCCGCCGGGACTACGAGAACAGGTTCTCCCCGAAGATCTGGCACCGCAATCTTTACGACGCCACCATCATCGACTGCCCTGACCGCTCCCTGATCGCTAAAAGTTTCGGTCGCATCGGCGACGAGCGCGGCATTCACCCGGTGGACGCCTTCCTGGACCTTGTGGTCGAGTACGGCCGCGACCTTCGCTGGCGCACCACCATCGCCAATCATCGACCGAAGTACCTGGACAAGCTGGCCGCCAACTCATCGGTGCACATGGGCTTCGGCGACGCAGGCGCCCATCTGCGCAACATGGCCTTCTACAACTACCACCTTCGCCTGCTCGAACGAGTGAAATCGGCTCAAGGTCAACGAAAGCCCTTCCTCACCATCGAGCGCGCGGTACACAGGCTGACCGGCGAACTCGGCGACTGGTACGGGCTCGACGCCGGGCACTTGCGGGTGGGCGACCGCGCCGATATCGCCATCATCGATCCCGCCGCACTCGACCAGGATGTCCACGGACTCACCGAACGCGAGGTTCCCGAATACGGCGGCCTGCGCCGCATGGTCAACAACAGCGACAAAGCGGTATCCGCCACCATCGTGAACGGCCGCGTCGTGTACCGCGACGGCCAGATCTCCCCTGGCCTCGGCACCGACTGGGGGCCCGGCCGATTCCTACGCGCAGGCGAGAAGGTCCGCGGCGACAAACCTGGGCGAGTCGCAATGTGACGCGCAGACGGCGCCGACGACTGAGCCGTCTGGGGTCGGCCCGTACCACGGCCGCTCCTCTGCCACGGCAACTTCACGGAAGCTACAGGTCAGCGGCATAGAAGGTTGAGGCTCCAACTCCTCGATTGCGAATACCCGCGTTGACACGAACTACGCCCTACACCACAACCGACCGACCCAACGCGGCCAGCACAACAGCAGCCGCCCCACACCGAGGCACAGAAGCACTCGCGGCGCCCTAGCACAGACGGGCGCTACTCCGCTGCTTACTGGTTCACCCCGTTGCCAGATCCAGAGCCCATGCCGGTTTCGGACAACGACCCCGCAGGGCCGGACCTGCATGCCATAGCTGTTGACCAGCAGTTCCATCAGTCCGGACAATGGGACGTCTGCCACCTTCCACAGGACTTGAACCAGCGGTTTCTGCCTCCTTTGAGCAGCCGTACCCGCTTCCACCGACAGTGTCCCCCATGAAGACCGCTGATCATTGCGGGTCCCATCCTTATAGAGCCCTGCCCTGCATTCGAACCAGTACCAACATCGGTCCCCCCAGTTACCTACGTGCCTCCCCTCTCGGCCACGACGGCTATTTCTTCCTTGAATTCTGGCCCACCCCACTACCGGATCTGGATCCCATTTGTCCGCTTCGCACGACCGACCGAAGGGGCCGAATCGACACCTTATGGCCGTTGACCAGCAGTTCCATTGGTTCGGGTATTGGTACGTTAGGGACCCCAAACGTACCATTGCGCGAACCGCCCCCTCGGGGCGCGGTTTTCGCATGTCGGGCGGGGTTTTCGTCTGCCGGATCACCTGCCGGGTCCCGGAACACGGGGATCACTTCATCGGGTGCAATAACGACCACCTGGGCAACCAGTGCTTCGGCGAGCGCCTTCCTATGGTTGGGATAGCCAGCTTGAATCACCCGGGTCACATGATCAGCGATCATGTCGAGCGTCGCAGCTTTCGGCATCCTTGGCGCTGAGCCCAACTCCAGTTGGTTGCGTGCTGTTGCCGGGCATCGGTGTCCAAAGCGTTGCAATATCGCCCAGTAACAGCGACACCGCCTACGCGCCGTTTTGCGGAACGACTCCGTTGCCCAATGCTTGTAGCTGGGCGGTGCGTGGCAACGGGAGGTCGGTGACGGGCCGAGCAAAGTGCGACATGCCACAGATGCGCCGTCGTCGCCAGCTGAGTTCGCCCCGTCTGGTTAGCATGTGAGGGCGACACTTCGGAGCAGGTAAAGACCCCACTGCGCTCCAGTTGGGGTAGTTGCCGACTTGGCGGGAGCGGAGGGGGTATGGCTGCGGCGTCGGCTACCTGCGGCGCGTTCGGCGGGAACGCTTATTACCTTGTGTGCGCGGGTATATCGTGAATGGCTGTGACTATTCGGGTGGTGGCGGGGCTGCCCGAGTGCCTTGTGACCGTGGCCGCCGGGCACTTTCCGCAGGCGGACGAGACCGCATTGCGGCTACTGGCTGTGGCGTGGCAAGAATCCGCCGAGACCAGTCGACGGATCACCAAGGCAGCAGCGGACTTGGCGACCGCTGTCCGCGAGCATGCCGCGAGTGCTGCCACCAACGCACTCGCACGCGGACTGGACGATCAGGTCCGGGCGATGCCAGGACAGGCGGAGTTCGCCGACGGCATGGCGGGTCAGCTCAACGACACCGCGGACGGCGTGGAATTTACCAAACTGCTGATCAACACCACCCTCGTGGCGATCGCAGGCCAGCTCGCCGTCGATGTGACGCTGTTGGGGGCAGGCCTGCTCAAAGCCGCAGCTGACCGGGCCGCGGCCAAGTCGGCCGTCGCCGCCGCGCAACGCTCGCTGCTCGCCCGCATCATCGACGTCGGCGCGCGCGCCGCGGCGGGCCGGGCGGCCGCCAGACCCGGTCGGGTGCTGGCAGTGGGAGCAGCACTGGGCATCGGGTTCGGCGCGGCCACGAACGCCTACGCCCAGCAGCGGCAGCACGAGCTGGGACACCGTCCCGAGTTCGATCTTCTTTCGCTGG
>JABFVX010000400.1 GCA_013362555.1 Mycobacteriaceae bacterium | reverse complement strand
CTGCTGCTGGGTCTGATTGGCGTCTTTCGGATAGGTCGGCAGGGGTTGCGCGTAGGCGGCCCCCGCGGTGACGGCGGTGGCCCCGATGGCCAACGCGGCGGTTGCGGTGAATCTCGTGAATCTCATGCACGACACTTTCGGTGAACTTCTCTCCGACCGCTCGGGCCGAAACTGACGCCGGAACCTTAGTCGGATTTCCCCCGCCACGCCAGGAAAACTTTGCATACCCCACGCCCGTTGCGCGCGTCTACACCCCCAGCTGCGGGTGTAGACGCGCGCAACGGGTGTGGGGTGTTCCGGGCTAGGGCAGAGTCCAGCCGATGAGGGCGCCGAGGCCCGCGCCGATGATGGCGCCGGGGATGGCGCCGACGCCGAAGAACAACAGCCCGATCAGAATGCCCGCGCCGAGGCCGATGAGCGCACCGACGCCGGCGTTGTACTGGTGGCGGGCCAAGTCCGCGGCGGAGTCGGCGAACTGCTTTGCGGCGGCGTCCTTGTCGGCGCGGCCGGGGCGCGGAGCGCCCACCGCGGCGAGGGTCAAGGTGCGACCACCGCCGCCGATCGTGGACTGCAGCCCGAAATTGCGGCCGTGCATCCGGTACGCCAACGGCACCCGGCCGACGACCACGCCGTCGCGGTCGCGCACCAGAACCTCGGTGCCGTCACCGTTCTGGGCGAAGGTGCCGTTGTCGAGTGTGGCGACCACGGCGCGATCGTCGATCCGCGCGGCATAGTGCACGTTGTGGTCGAGGCCGCGCACCGTAGGCGCCGCCGCGACGGCGGGCCCGGCGTAAGCGGTCCCCGCGCACACCGCTGTAGCCCCCGCCGTCAGCACCGCGATGGCGGCGAGTTGTGAATATGTCTTCGTCGACATGGAACTCATGAGCGCTCTCCCACCTGTCTCGCGGACGATAAACGCCCGCTTCCCCATTCGGCCGGATTGCCGGGCCTCTATTTTGCCCCCACCCATTGGGTCACAGGCGTCATTGGCCGCCACATCGTCATCGTGCCGACGTCTTCCGCACGGTAAATCTGGAATTTCCGCAGGAAACCACCAGACTCGCGAGTCCATTGCACAAGGGCTGACTCTCCGGCCAGGGTCACCGCATTGGCCACCATCCGACCGCCGGGACGCAGCCGATTCCAGCAATCATTCAGCAGTCCTGGCTGACTGACGCCGCCGCCGACGAACACCGCGTCCGGCGCGGGCGCGTCGTCGAACGCCGCCGGGGCAGACCCAAGTAGGGTGATAGCGGAAACCCCGAGGGAAGCAGCCATCTTCGGCAGCGCCTGCGCCCTGGCCTCCCGTGACTCGAAAGCGACGGCACGACACCCGGGGTCGGCCCGACACCATTCGATGGCGATACTGCCACTGCCCGCTCCGACATCCCACAGCAACTCACCACGCGCGGGTGCGAGCGCCGCGAGCGTGAGCGCCCGAACCTCCGCTTTGGTGAATTGTCCGGTGCCGCCGAACACTTCGTCCGGCAGTCCGGGAAATCGGGTCAACCGCGGTGTTCCGGCATTCGCAATGCATTCCACCGCAATAATATTCAACACGTCGCCCGCCGGGTGTCCCCAATTCTCGGCGATGCCGGAATGGCGGTCTTCGCGCGGACCACCGAGCTGCTCGAGCACCGTGAGTCGTGACTGCCCGAAACCGTTCGACACCAACAGTTTCGCGAGTTCGGCCGCAGTGTGCTGGTCATTGCTGAGCACCAGCAGCCGCGCGCCCGCGACGATCCCGGGCAGCACCGTGTGCAACGGGCGGCCCACCGCACTGAGCACCGCGGTCTCGGCCACCGCCCAGCCCAGCCGTGCACACGCCAGCGACGCCGATGACGCCTGCGGAAACACCCGCAGCCGCTGCGGCCCGAAGATCCGCGCCAAGGTGACCCCGATGCCGAAGAACATCGGGTCCCCGCTGGCCACAACACAAATGCGGGACTCGGACTCGGCCGCGAACAACCCCGGCAGCGCAGGCAGCAGCGGACTGGGCCACGGCTGCCTGCGCTGACCGCGGGACTGTCCCGGCGCGGTCAGCGCCAACTGCCGAGCCGACCCGAAGACCACGTCGCTGGACTGCACCGCGCGCCGCGCGGCGGCGCCCACGCCGTCCCAGCCGTCGGCTCCGATCCCGACGACGGCGATCGGCTCGGCCGGTTCCGGAAACGCCTGCACTAGCGCGGCATCCTGCGCCACACCGCCTGCGGCAGCAGCCGGAACACGGCAGCGACCGGCCCCAGGATCGACGGCACCCAGATCTTCGCGGCCCCGCGGTACAGGCCGGACACCACCGCGTCCGCCACCTGCGCCGGAGTGCTGGAGAACGGCGCGGGCTCCATGCCCGCGGCCATCCGGCCGATCACGTAACCCGGCCGCACCAGCAGCACGTGGACACCACTGCCGTGCAGCGCGTCCGACAGTCCGGAGGCGAACCCGTCCAAGCCCGCTTTGGCCGATCCGTAGACGTAGTTGGCGCGGCGCACCCGCGCGCCCGCGATTGAACCGAACACCACCAGGTGGCCGCGGGGATCGCCGTCGGCGGCGCCGTGCTGGGCCCGCAGCAGCGTCGCGAGCGTGGTGAGCACGCTGACCTGCGCGACGTAGTCGGTGTGCACGACGGCCACCGCGTGCGCCGGGTCGCGTTCGGCGCGCTGCTGGTCTCCGAGCACGCCGAAGGCCACCAGCGCGACGGCGATCGGGCCGTAGGCGGCTGTCAGATCTGTGAGCAGCTCCTGGTGCGCGGCGGTGTCGTCGGCGTCGAACTCCACGCACACCACGTCGGAGGCGCCCGCGTCGAGCGCGACGGCGCGTTCGCCGTCGAGGGCGTCGGCGCGGCGGGCCGCCAGGACCACCAGCCTGCCCGCGGCGATGCGGCGCACGACCTCCAGCCCGATCTCGCTGCGCCCGCCCAGCACGAGCACCGCCCCGGGGGCCAGCTCCTTCGTCTCGAATCCCACGGCCACAGTCTGTCACGCCGCGCGGCTCGCCCCATGACGAAGCCGCTCGCGCGCCCCCGCGGCGGCACGCGGCGCTACGCTGGCGCCATGACGGCCCCCACCTCTCTCGTCCTGGCCCCGGCCGCGCTCGATTTCGTCCGCGAACGCCACCTGGCCACGTTGACCACACTGCGCTCCGACGGCACCCCGCACGTCACCGCGGTGGGTTTCACCTGGGATCAGGACACAGGCGTCGCGCGGATCATCACCGACGGCGCGTCGGCGAAGGCCCGCAACGCCGCGGCGTCCGGATATGCCGCGGTCAGCCAAGTGGACGGCGGGCGGTGGCTCACCCTGGAAGGTCCGGCCCGCGTCGACACCGACCCCGAAGCCGTCCTCGAGGCCGAACGTCGCTACGCCGAGCGCTACCGCACTCCCCGCGTCAACCCCACCCGGGTCGTCGTCACCATCGCCGCCACCCGCGTCCTGGGCGCACGCAACCTCACGACCGCCTAGCCCTGCGCCCGTTTCGCGCGTGTACACCCGCAGCTGC
>JABFVX010000291.1 GCA_013362555.1 Mycobacteriaceae bacterium | reverse complement strand
AATGGACATCACCCCGGAGAAGGTGCTGGAGATCCAGCAGTACGCCCGGGAGCCCATTTCGCTCGACCAGACGATCGGCGACGAGGGCGACAGCCAACTCGGCGACTTCATCGAGGACTCCGAGGCCGTTGTCGCGGTCGACGCGGTCAGCTTCACGCTGTTGCAGGACCAGCTCCAGTCGGTCCTGGAGACCCTCTCCGAGCGCGAGGCGGGGGTGGTCCGGCTGCGCTTCGGCCTCACCGACGGCCAGCCCCGCACCCTGGATGAGATCGGTCAAGTCTACGGCGTCACCCGCGAGCGAATCCGCCAGATCGAGTCCAAGACCATGAGCAAGCTCCGCCACCCCAGCCGCTCGCAGGTCCTGCGCGACTACCTGGACTAGCAGCCCCTCCAGAATGACCCGTGACGTGCGCTTGACGCACGTCACGGGTCATTCTGGTAGGTGAGGTTACTGCTTTTCGGCGGCGTGGCGGGCGTGGGATTCAGGGCGGGGCCGGGACGCGGGCTGGTACTCGCTGTCGTCGGTGGTGACGACGTGCAGGAGCACGACCGTAGTGGTCAGACTGACCAGGGCGATCAGCGGAGCCAGGAGGTCGCTGGCGCCCGCACCGGAAGGCGCGGTCGCGTGGGGGACAGTGTCGGCGTGGATGGCGGCCATGCCGGTGAAATGCATGCCGCACACCGCCACGGCCATGATGAGCGCCGCGCCGACCGTAGTTGCCAGCCGCTTCACCCGGAGCGTGAACCACAGCGCGACTGTCGACGCCACCACCGCGACCAGCACCGACATCGCCACTGCCACCGGGTTGTAGGTCAGGCGGGCATCGGTGCGCATGGCGGCCATGCCCGTGTAGTGCATGGCGGCGACGCCGGCGCCGGTGAGTGCGCCGCCCGGCACCAGCGTGACCATGCGCGGCTCGCCCGCTCCGATCACGCCGACGACGAACAGCCCGACGCCGACCACGCCTATCGCCGTGAGAGCGCTGAGCAGAGTGAGCGGCACGTCGTATCGGATGGTGGCATTGCCGATCGAGAATCCGAGCATCGCGATGAAATGCATGACCCAGATTCCGGTGCCGCCGATGGCCACCGCGGCACCGCACAGCCAGCCGATCCGCGAACCGACGCCGCCGCGCGCCCGGGCCGCGCACTGGAGCCCCAGCAGCGAGCCGGTGAACGACATCAGATATGCCACAGCCGGAGTCACCGGGCCGTAGCTGAAGTGATGAATCTCGAGCAAAGCAGCTCCCCCTCCAGCACACCGGGTTCTCTTGTGCCACATGGTGACGCCGGATCCGCACGCCTAGCGGTCGTTTGACCAAATAGCGATGTCGATCACATGTCCAAACCTCCAGAATGACCCGTGACGTGCGTCCAGCGCACGTCACGGGTCATTCTGGAGGTTGGTACATCCAGGCCCTACGGGGCGATGGGTGCGTCGAACGCGCGGCAGAGCCTGCCCGCCATGCGAGCGGCCGCGTTCATGCCCTCGTCGGTGGTGTTGGCAATGTGGATCGCCAAGGCCACGTCGCCGCGGTTGGCCAGGAACCACTGGTCCTCGCCCGCATACCCGGTGTAGCCGGTCAAGCCCGGGCAGCTGCGCAGGTCTTCGGCGTACATGGGGTTCGCCGTTGATGCCGCCATCTGCGCGCGCATCCGGTCGACCTCCTCCGGGCGCAGTGGCTGCTGGCCGAGCGACTTCACCCGGGGCTGCCCCAGCGCGATCATCGGGACCGGCGTCGTGCCGCGGGCGATCGTGGCAGCCGCCAGCGCCATGCCGAACGGACTGACCCGCAACGCCTCCTGGCCGGGTATGCGCACGATCCACTCGATCCGGCCCGTGGTCCGCACCCGGCCGGTGTCGGTCTTCAAGAACGGCACTTTCGCGTCGATCCCGATGCCGAGCCGGTTGAGCAAGTTGGCGACCCGCGGACCCAGCATGTCGTGGCGCGTGGGAGCGTTCACCGCGCCGCCGAACATGTTCACCAGGTCACCCGCGGGGTAGAGCCCGGTGAGCGCGACCGGGCCCTGGTCGTCGGCCGGATCATTCTGAGCCACGGCGAGCACCGCGCCGGTCGACGGGCGGATCGCCACGATCTCCGCCGCGCTCACCGAACTCACCGCGGCGTCCTCGGCCGCCATTTGCAGCCGCGGATCCAACGTGGCCGCAATGTCGGGCCCCTGCGGCCCCTGAAATCCGGTCAACTGGCCGATGACCGCGCCGTCGGTGCCGAACACCCGCACCGCCCAGCCCGCCGTCGACTCTCGATTCTGCTGCCAGGCGGCGCGCAACCCGTCGAGCACCGGCGAGTGGATGCGACGGTCGGCGGAGATGAGCTTCGGGTTCTGGTGCACCACCACCCCGGGAATGCTCACCAGACTCGGATTGAGCACCTCGAAGTCGTCGTTGCGCAGCGTCACCGCGGTGATCGGCTTGCCGCCCGCGGCATCCAGCTGGGCCAACAGCGCCGGGGCGGTGATCGCGGGCGCCACCGGCGCGATCGCGGCGGCCACGGCGTTCGCCGCCGCCGTCCGGTCCGGCGCTCGGGCCGGGTCCAGTTCGACCACGTTGAGCGTCTGCTCGGTCATCAGCGGGCCGCCCGCCAGGTCACGCACCACCGGCGGCGGAGCGTAGGTCTTGACCTGCCGCGCCGCCCGGCCCTGCCCCAGATGCGGCAGCAGCACCGAGGAATCCCATGAGATCCGCCACCCGACGGTGAGTTTGCGCACGGTGCCCGGCACGCTGTACGCCCAGTCGCGCCCGGGGCCGAAATGCCACGCCACTGTGAGGGTGAAGAAGGCGTCGGTGGCGTCGAGGTCGATCATCCGACTCAGCTCGTAGTCGGCCTTGCCCGGCTCCAGCCCGCTGAGCAGCTTGCCGATCTCCGCCTCGGCCGCGCTCGGGTACGACGTGAGCGCGGCCGCGCCCTTCACGTCCTTGGCGTCGAGCCGATCGGTGAACTCGCGCACCGCTTTCCGCGCCGGACTTTCCGGCTCGGTGCCCACCGCGACCCACACGATCGCGACGATCGAACTGATCACCGCGACGAACACCAACGACACGCGGATCAGTGCGCGGCTGGATCCCCAGTCCATGTCAACCTTCTCCGACAACCCAAGTAGCGAAATGAATGTATGAACCCAACCTAACGAACCGTCACGGCGTCCACAGTATCGGGACCGAAATTTCCACGGCACTCACCACTTTCCCACGTCCCACCGACACAGCGGGCACAACCAGCGGGAACGGCTTTCACCAGGGATGTAGGTTGGATAACGCCCGGCGTGTCCCCGGCGCGTCCGTCGGAATAGTTTCTGCGCAGGCAAACGTCCGGAACGACCCATGAGTTGCGGCGTCGACTGCGCTGCTCGCGAGGCCCTGCGGTGTTACGCACGCTGCCTCCTCGGGCCGCCGACTCACAGCGCGGTGTTGAACGGCGCTGCTCGCGAGGCCCTGCGGTGTTACGCACGCTGCCTCCTCGGGCCGCCGACTCACAGCGCG
>JABFVX010000300.1 GCA_013362555.1 Mycobacteriaceae bacterium | reverse complement strand
AACTGGCTGCGGGCGATCGGATTCCGTTCGACGCGTTGCGGGACGAGCCGTTCATAGCGCTGCCTCCCGAAGCCGGGCCCGCCCGAGAATTCTGGCTGGCGACCGACGAACGACAGGGTGATCCGGTCAAGTTATCGAATCTGCTCGCCAGTCGCCCGGAAGAATTCTGTCTCGCTGTCGCCAACGGTTACGGCGTGTGTCTGACGCCCGAGTCCGCGCATCGGTTCTATCCCTACCCTGGAGTCGCCTATCGACCGGTCGATGGCATCGCACCTTCACTGGTGTCCGTGGTATGGCGCCCCGACGAGAGCGAGCAGATCGTGAACGACTTCGTCGACTCCTGCGCCGAATTGCGCCAGTGACAGAGTGCGGAGGGGCGAATTGGCTTACCGGATAGCCCTTCTCGACCGGGTTGTCTGCGCGCGGACACTGGTCGAGTGCCTTGCCGCGGAAGGAGCCTCGGTCGCACTGACGGTCACCGACGTGATTCCCGAAGGCCCGGGCATCGTTGCTCTGCTCGTCGGACCGAATAGTGCGCGGGTCACCGACGCGCACCTTGCCGCACTACCTGACCTGCGTGTTCTATCAGCCACGTGCACCGGATACGACCATCTTCCGACGGCGGCGGCCCGAGCGCGCGGCATCCGTGTGACCCAAGTCGCCGACTATAGCACCGAGGAGGTTGCCGACCACGCCCTGGCCTGCATACTCGGTCTGCTCCGAGCCACGGCCTTTCTCGATTCGACCGTACGGGCGGGGCTGTGGGGCGCCACGTCCCCGCCTCCGCGCCGGATCGCCGGAACGGTACTGGGCCTCTACGGACTCGGGAAGATCGGCGCGGCCGTCGGGCGCCGCGCCCGCGCGCTCGACATCGACGTGCTGGCGTGCGGACCATCGCTCGGTCGGCGCGGGCCGGAACTGGCCGCCGAGGGCATCACGGCCGTCGAATGGCCGGAGCTGCTGCGCCGAGCGAACGTGCTGAGTCTGCATGCGCCGCTGACCGATCAGACCCGTGGCGTCGTCGACGCAGCTGCCCTGGCGATGATGGCGCCCGGCTCGTATCTGGTGAATGTCGCACGCGCGGGGCTGGTGGACCACGACGCCCTCGGTTCAGCGCTGCGCAGCGGCCGGCTGGCCGGCGCCGCGATCGACGTGCTTCCGCACGAACCGGTCTGGCCGGACGACCCCATTCTCCGATTTCCGAATATCATGCTCACGCCCCACGTGGCCTTCTACTCACCGGGCGTCGCCGAAAAACTGGCCCGTCGGGTCGCGGTCGAAGTCGCCGGCGCGCTCGGCGACCCCGCTACCTGATGACGGCACGCCGCGGTCCTAGACCGTGTTTCATAAGTCCTATCCGGCGCCATCCGTCCGGACTTATGAAACACGGCCTAGGCGAATGCGGTCCACTCGTCGGGGCAGGCTATGGCGTTAGCGGTGCTCGGGTCCGCCCGCACCGCGGCGAGCATCCGCGCGTTGTGCTCCTCAATCCGGCCCGACGCCTCGGACAACGGCGATCCGGCGGTCAGATCGACCAGCCACGAGGGTCGCAGCTGCGCGCCGCGCAGCGCTTTGGCCTGCGTCGCCGACGGCCCGGCATGGATCCACCGAGCACCGGTGGCCGCGGCACGGTCGATCTGCGTGTAGTAGACGGTGTTGAAGTACTCGTAGACGCCGCGCAACCGAGTGTCGTCGAAACCGGCCCAGCGAAGGAACACCGTGTCGCGGTGCTCGTAGTAAATGCAGAATCCCGAGGGGCGTTCGAAGGCATCCGCACTGTGACAGACTGCGACGCGCGCTCGGTTTCCGAGGGCATCCAGTACTCGCCGCATGCAGGCGAGCTCTTCCTCCGATGTCGCATCGTCGCCGTACTTGCGCAACAGCGAAGCCGACGCCTGCCCCAAGTGCTGCCAGCAGTCCGCAAGCGCCGCGTGCGTGACGACCAGGTCTGCGTCGGCGAACTTCCGACGCTCCGCTCGAATCGTGTGCCTGCGCTTCTTGCCGAAAGTCGCGAGGTACTCGTCCCACCCGCCTGCCGGAATCGGAAGCCAGGCGTCCGCGTCGAGCAGCACGGGCACATGCGCCACGCCCGCGTCCACCAGGAGCCGGGCGTTCGCCGTATCCAGGAACATCGCCACCGCGGATCGTTGTCCCCGCCCGCACCGATCCCGCACAGCGTCGATGAACTCCGCCAGCGCCGCCAAATCCCGGGAGTGGCCGGGAAGCAGATGGGTCTGGAACCCTTCCGCCGGACCTACGAGGATGCCGTGCGGAGCCAGTTCCGGCAGGCCCGCACGAGCGAGTTGGTCGTTCCAGCGGTAGCTGGACCATCCGGCCAGGCCCGACAGTTCCCGCACCGGCGCGGCCCAGGCGACATCGCCTGCCCTGTCGCGGACGAGCACAACGTCTCCGGCAGTATTCGTTTCGGCTGTGCAGTATCGCTGCCAGGCTGCCGTGGAATAGAAGCGTTCGCCCGCCAACAGGTTCCATTCGGCGTCGGACAGGCCCGCGAACGACGACGACGGGCGCTCCGCTCCCCCGCCTCCGATTGTCGTCATCATGGTGCCAATTCACGGATGACGACGGTCCGGGCGGCGGTGAGCGCCTCGTCGAGCAGCCGCGCGTCCGACCTCGCGACCTCTCGAACGGCGAGCAACTCGCCGAGGATCTCCGCCATGGCGGCCGTCTGCGCCTCACCCATCGCCATACGGAGCATGGCGCCGATCTCGTCTTCGGTGAGCGGCCCGTCCGCCGCAAGCGCCACAGGGCCGAGGGGAATGCAGCTTCCACTCGGGTCGCGGGCGAGGATCGGCTGGATTCCGGCGAGGTAGTAGTCAGTCGGAACCTCGGCGAGCCGGGATCTCAATCCCCACTGGTCCAGCGTCGTGCGCACGGCGGCGTAAATCCTGGGCAGATAGTCGAACTGATAGAAGCCGCCGACGCATGCGATGCCGCGGGCGAACGACACCGCCATGAAGCTGAGCGGCGCGGTGGGCAGCAGCTCGCCTTCCGCGACCGCCTCAGTGAGTGGCTCCGGCGACACGTCCCACGATCGCGAGTCACCGCCTGCCGACATCTCGACCAGCCGATCCGAACCGCACCCCGGGCGCAACACCACCGGAACGCGATGCCCTTTCGGCGAGAGCGCCCAGAACAAGTGGCTGCCGCCGCGCTGGTCGCCGTTCTCCAACAACGACGTTCGCCAGCACGTCGGCACGCCGTCCAATGCGCGCACGAGCTGCGCCCGGATGTCGGGGTCGAATATCAGCGGGTAAATGAGGCTGTGGGTGTCGTGCAGGTCCCGGCTCAAAAGCACCGCCGCCACCTGCTCGTCCTCGACATAGACGGGCCGCGGGCACGTGTCGGGCACCGACCGGTCCCAGAGTCTGGCATTGATCAACCTGCACTGGAGGTCGTAGGACGGCGCATCGAGCACCTCGGCAATGCCGAAATCTTCTTCCAGTGTTAGCAGCAGTTCCGCGCGACCTCGATCGGAGACTCCCCCACTCGAAC
>JABFVX010000311.1 GCA_013362555.1 Mycobacteriaceae bacterium | reverse complement strand
GTTGGCCGCGGGCCGGGAGCGGCTGCGCGGGACCGAACTCGTGCCGACCGGGGCGTGCGTGTGGCTGGGCACGCTGGCAGGCGGCATGGCGCTGCGCGCGCTCAGCGGCCAGGGGGTCGCGGCGAGCTTCGTCATCGTAGCCGCGGCGGTGCTCGCGGTCTTCCTGTTCGGCTGGCGAGCGGCTTACCGGATATCGCGTAGGTAAGACTCAGAACCTCCAGAATGACCCATGGCGTGCGCTGAGCGCTGCGAAACGGCGGCCCGAGGAGGCAGCGTGCGTAACACCGCAGGGCCTCGCGAGCGGCGCCATCCAACACAACACGCCTTGGGTCATTCTGGACTTCTGTTAGGCGCCGCCGAGCAGGCGCAGTGCGGCGCTTTTCGCCCGGCCCGGCACGTCGGCGTGCGAGATGTGCACCGCGAAGGCCAGGTCGCCGCGCCTGCCGAGGAACCACTGGTCGTCCCCAGCCGTCGCCGCGTAGCCCTGAATCCCGCTGCCGCCGAGGTCCTTTGCCGAGGATTCGCGCATCACGGCGCGCAGCTGGTCCAGCACCGCGGGCGCGATCTTGCCGATCGGCTTGTCGGGAGAGCCGGGCCGCCAGTAGGAGATCATCGGCATCGGCACGGTGCCCCGCTCGATGGTGGCCGCGGCCAGCGCCATACCGAACGGCGTCACCTGGACGCCCGTCCCGCCCGCGATCATCCGGATCGGTTCGCTCAGGTGCATGCCGGGGATCGCCCCAGTGATCCCGTGCACCCCGGGAATCGCCAAGTCCACGCCGATGCCGAGGTTGTTGATGGTGGTCATGAGCTCGCGGGTGGCCACATCCTGCAACCGCACTTTCTTGGCCCCGGCCGCCCCGCCCGCGAACAGGTCGAGCGCGCCGCCCGCGGAGTATAGGCCGTTCAATGCCAGCGGGCCCTGCCGGTCGGCCGCATCGTTCTGCGCCACCGCCACGACCGCTCCGTTGGAGGGGCGCAGCACCACCACCTCCGCCGGGGTAGCCGCGACCTCGACCGCGGCCTGGGCCGCCGCCTGCATGGCACTGTCGAGCGTTGATTTCACCGGAGGTGTCGGCATGCCGGGGAATACGGCGGGCTCCTGGACCACGGCGCCGGTCGTGTTGACCACCTGCACCATCCAGCCCCCGGCCGTCTCGCGGTTGTGTTGCCACACCTCGTTGAGGCCGTCCAACACCGGCGAGTGGATCTCCTTGCGCACCGGCAGTAAGCGCGGACGCTTGACCGCGGTGACTCCGGGGATGGTCTGCGGCTTCGGCTTGAGCGACTCGTAGTCCCGTTCCCGCAGTCGCACAGCGGAAATCGAAGCGCCGCGGGCCGTCGCAAGTTCATTCAGCAGCCGTTGTTCGGTGATCGCCGGTGCAACCGGGGCGATGGCCGCGGCCAGCGCGGCGGCCGCGGCGGCCGGGTTGCGCGCGGCCTTCGGGTCCAGTCGGACGTCATAGACCTCGTACTCCTGCATGAGCGGTTTATCGTGGACGTCGAGAACAAGCTGCGGCTTGGCGGGAACCCGCACCAGGCGGGCGGTGCGGCTGTGCCCGAGCCCGGGCATGAGCACCGAGGGATCCCACGAGACCCGCCACCCTGTACCCAATTTGCGCACGGTGCCCTGAACTCGGTAGTCCCAGTCGGCGCCCGCACCCAGGTGCCAGTCCACCTTCATCGTGAAGAAGGCCTTGGCGGGATCCAGCGGGATGAACTGCGTCACGTCGAAAGTCGCTGTGCCGGGCCGCATTCCATCGAACAGCCGGCGCATTTCGGTGTCCGCGCCGTTGGGGTAGCTGGTCAGACTCGCTGCCGTGCCGATACTTCCGCTGTCCAGCGCCTCGACGAACTGGTTCACCACATCCCGCGGCTCCTCCTTCGCACGGTTGGCGGAGTTGCACGACTCGACCGAAATCGACAGCGCCGCAACGGCAATAACCAGGAGCGCGATGCGCGTCCGGTTCCGGTGTGAGCGCCAGGTCATGGTGAAACATCTTTCCCTCCTGTCACAGACGTCACAACTCGAGAATCGGACGCATTAGTGGACATTCCGGCGGCTATCGGACCAATCCGGCGTTCGCCCAGGGCGGAACCACAGCGACCGTCAAGTGAGTAATCTTGTAATCATTGCAAGCGAAGTTCTGAGGAGACCTGTTTATGAGGCACACCAGAGGACTGGGCCGCCCGGGCGGGTGGCAGCACGCGGGACTGCCGGACGCCGCGGACGCGGGCCAGTGGTTCGCGGGCCGGCTGCCCGGCGAGTGGTTCGTCGGCGAGCCCGCCATCGAGATCGACCGGGAGGAAATCGTCGTCATCGGCGAGCTGCCCGGGTTGGACGGCGAGTCGGACAGCGCGGCGGCGAGGGAAGGGCGCATCGCCCGCTGGCGCGAGGAAACCCGCGCCGCCCGCATGCGCATCGCCGACGAAGCCGAGGCCCGCTACGGCCGGAAAGTAGCGTGGGGCGTCACGCTCGGCGATGCGAAGGTGCTGTTCACACACCTTGCGGTGCCGGTGATGACGCGGCTGCGCCAACCGGAGCGCAAGGTGCTCGACACCCTCGTGGACGCGGGCGTCGCCCGCTCCCGCGCCGACGCGCTGGCGTGGACGGTCAAGCTGGCGGGCAAGCACGCCGACTCCTGGCTCGCCGAACTCCGCGACGCCATGCGCACCGTCGACGACCTGCGCGCCAACGGCCCGGACGCCGACTAGGACCTTCTGTAAACCTCCAGAATGACCCGCGAAGTGCGCTGGATGCACGTCATGGGTCATTCTGGAGGTCGTCTACAGTGCCGGACATGGCAGGACCGATTCTGGTGCTCAACGGGCCGAACTTGAACATGCTCGGGACCCGGCAGCCGCAGGTGTACGGCACGGCGACTCTCGACGACGTCGTCGAATTGTGCCGCCGGACCGCCGCCCGCTTCGGCCGCGACGTCACCGCGTTCCAGTCGAACAGCGAAGGCGCGCTGATCGACCGCATCCAGGCCGCACGCGGAGCGGAGTCGGCCATCGTCATCAACCCGGGCGGGCTCACCCACACCTCGGTCGCGCTGCGCGACGCCCTGGTCATTCCCGAGGTGCCCATTGTCGAGGTGCACATCAGCAACGTGCACGCCCGCGAGGATTTCCGCCGCCACTCATACATCTCTCCCGTCGCCGACGCCGTCATCGCGGGCATGGGCATTCACGGCTACGCGGCCGCCGTCGAATACCTCGCCAGCCGCGACTGATCCGCCACCGCACGTCACAGGCCGCGCCGGAGGAAGGGGGCGATGCGGGTGCGGGCGATGGTGCGCAGCAGCGCGGCGGCATCGGCCATCGACCGGGCGGGGTCGGGTTCGAGGTCGGCGAGGGGAAAGCAGGCGGCAACGCCCGCGGCGGCGAGCTGATCCGGGGCGAGGTCGCAGCGGCCCGCGACCGCGAGCACCGGGACGCCCGCGGCGCGGGCGGCGGCGACCACGCCCAGCGGGGCCTTGCAGTGCAAGCTTTGGGCGTCCTTCCTGCCCTCGCCGGTGACCA
>JABFVX010000120.1 GCA_013362555.1 Mycobacteriaceae bacterium | reverse complement strand
CGTCACGGGTCATTCCGGAGGCAGTCGGGCGGGGTCCCGCGGGGTGACTGTTCGGTCGCGCTCGTCGTGGAGAGTGGGGGAGTTGGCGAGCAGGACGACGCCCGCGGTGACAAGCACGGCGGCGACCACCAGCTGCAGCGGGTTGGGGCGGGTGGCGGTGACGAACAGCACCGCCGTCGCGAGATAGCTCACCACCGGGTCGGTGATGGTCATGGCCGTGAAGGCGGTCGGGAGCGAGCCGCTGGCGAAGGCGGCTTGTGCGAACAGGCCGCTGACCAGCGTGGAAAGTGCGATCGCCAGCAGCGGCCATGTGATCAGCGGCAGTGCTTCCGTGCCGACCACCACCAGGACCGCTGTCATCGCCGAGCAGCACCCCGCCCCGATTCCGAACAGCGCCGCACGATTCTGGGTGTGCCGCACCGGAATACACGACGCTGCCGCAGCGATCAGCGCGACCAGCCCCGCGACGCCGAGCAGGACGGGCGCGAGCCGCTGCGAACGGAGCGTCTCGTGTGAAATGTGCTGCATCACAAGCACGATCAGCCCGACGCACACCAGCGCCGTGCCAGTCCAGTCCCGGCGCAGCAGGCGGATCCGGCGGCGGAACGCCGCGAGCGGCAGCGCGAACAGCAGCTGCGCCACCAACAGCGCCTGCACCACGGGAATCGCGCCGAGCCGCAGGGCGACCGCGTGGACGCCGAAACCCGCCAGGTTCGCGGCCATGCCGGCCAGCCAGCGGCGCTGCCGCACCAGGTCCAGGAGAAACCGGGCCGGTGAGCGGCGCGGGCCGGTGAGCGCTTCGCCGCGTGCCGCGGTCTGCTGCAACGAGGCGGACAGCGCGAACAGCAGCGCTGCGACGATCGCGAAGATTCCGCTGAGGGCGGCGTTCACGCCGAGGCGGCCGTGATCGCCAGGTAGCGCTCGGCGCTGCGCTGCACGATCTCGTCCCCGCCTGCGGGTATGACGGCGTTCCACCACGCGCCGTAGACGGCCTCGAATCGGTGGTCGCGCAGTAGTTCCGCCGCCCGCCGCACGACCGCGGGACGCTCCGGGACGTAATTGGGGTAGCTGTACATGAACCCGACCATCGACCGGTTCGGCACCACCTGGACGATGTCGCCCGACAGCAGGGCGCCGCGCGGCCCGTCCGGACCGGATTCGCCGTCGCGCCAATGCAGCACCGCGCCGCCGTCGAAATGCACGCCGAGGCGGATCAGAGTGACGCCGGGCAGCAGCTCCAGCGCCGTGCCGCTCCACAGCTCGATCGCGGCGTCCGGCCTGCCGATCCACTCCCGGTCGCGCTCGTGCAGGTGGATGGGGGCGTCGAAGGCCCGGCTCCACTCCACCATGGTCGTGTAGTAGTGCGGGTGGCTGATCGCGATGTGGGCGATCCCGCCCAGCTCGCCGACGCGCGCGATGATCTCGTCGTCGAGGTAGGCCGCGCAGTCCCACAGGATGTTGCCGTGCTCGGTCTGCACGAGCAGCGCCCGCTGGCCGATAGCGAAGCTCGGTGCGCTGCCGATGCCGAGCAGCCTGTCGCCCTGCGGCTCGATGCGAGCCTGCCTGTCGCCCGACCGGAGCGCGGCCAGGTCGGTCCACTGCTGCCCGGCCGCCGGGACATACTGCCGGTCGTCGAGGCAGATCGGGCAGTCGGGCCGCGGAGCGGCGTACTGCGCGCCGCAGGTGACGCAGATCGGGAGCTGCACCGGCCAGACTATACCGACGGTCCTGGACGACCGTGTCAGCCGGAGACGGCGCGCAGGCCGCCGGGGCGGCGGCCGACGAGCGCGTCGAGCGCGGCGGACGTGGCCGGATCGGCCGGCAGGTAGACCACCAGTTGCTGGTCGTCTCCGGACAGGTCGAGGGTTTCGTAGGACAGTCGCAACTCGCCCGCGTCGGGATGGGAAAGACGCTCGGCGCCGTTGCTGTTCGGCAGGCTGGGAACCGCCGCCAGGCGGCGGGCGAACTCCGGCCCCGCCGTCACGGTCAGCTCCTCGACGAGCGCGGACACCAGGGCGTCGCCCTGCACCGGGCCCGCCTTGAGTGCGGCGACCACCGTGTCGGCCCGGTGGTCCCAGTCCGGGTGGACCGCACGGGCGCGCGGGTCGGTGAAGACGTAGCGCGCGACGTTGGCGGGCAGGCCGGCGTCGAGCAGCCCGGTTCCCGCCATCAGGTCCCGGTAGGCGCCGGTGTACGCGAGCACCTCCGTGAGCCGGTTCACCACTGCCGCGGGAGTGGGCTCCAGCCGCTCCAGCATGGCGCGCACGGTCGGCCGCACCTCGCGGTTCGGGTGCGCGCCGCCCATGCAGTGGAAGCCGGGGTCGGCGGCTTTCGTCAGCCGGTAGAGGTGCACCCGTTCGGGCGGCGGCAGCCGCAGTGCGTCGGCGAGCGCGGTGATCACCTCGTACGAGGGCCGCCGGTCTCGACCCTGTTCGAGGCGGATCAGGTACTCCACGCTCACGCCCGCGAGCGTGGCCAGCTCCGCGCGGCGCAGCCCGGGGGTGCGTCTGCGGCCCGCGTCGGGCAGCCCGACCTGGGCGGGCGTCACCGCCTCCCGGCGGGAGCGCAGGAAAAGGCCCAGTTCATTGCTGCTCATCGGCGGACCTCACTGTCTGGATGCGTGTTTGCTCACCTGCAAGCAGGATGCCACCGCGACGATTCCCGAGGGTAGCCCTGGCGCTACCACCCTCACAGCGGTCTCCTCCGGTGGCGGCGCGGCGGCAAGGGTCGATATCGCGGTCGCCGCGACCGCAGAACGCGAGAAGGAGACTGAGATGTCCGATACGTTGAAGCTCACGGTCGTCATCGGCAGCGTCCGGGAAGGACGCTTCGGGCCGGTCGTGGCGCGGTGGTTCGCCGAGCAGGCGCACCGACACGGCGGATTCGAGATCGAGGTGGTCGACCTCGCGGACGCGGAGCTGGTGCACGCGCTGCCCGCGGTGTCGCCGCTGATGGAGCCGAATCCCGCCCGGCCCGCCGGGATGGCCGCGCTCACCCGCAGCCTGGACGAGGCCGACGCCGTCGTCATCGTCACCCCCGACATCAACCGCAGCTACCCGGCGTCGCTGAAGACAGCCATCGACTGGCACTTCAGCCAGTGGGGTCGCAAGGCCGTCGGCTTCGTCGGCTACAGCGGCATGAGCGGCGGGCTGATGGCCATCGAGCACCTGCGCCAGGTGTTGGGGGAGCTGCACGCTCACACGGTGCGCAGCGTCGTCTCGTTCCCGCGCTTCTACCAACTGTTCGACGCGGACGGCACGCTCGTCGAACCGGCCGAGCCCGCCGCCGCGGCGGACACGATGCTGGACGAGTTGCAGTGGTGGGCGAGCGCCCTCGCCGCCGCCCGCGTGCGGACCGCCGCGAGCGTGTGACCTGACGTCCGGAACGACCCACGAGTTGCGTTCCGCGCTGTGAGTCGGCGGCCCGAGGAGGCAGCGTGCGTAACACCGCAGGGCCTCGCGAGCAGCGCCGTTCAACACCGCGCTGTGAGACGGCGGCCCGAGGAGGCAGCTCGCGTAACACCGCAGGGCC
>JABFVX010000212.1 GCA_013362555.1 Mycobacteriaceae bacterium | reverse complement strand
AGTTAAGTCACCTCGACCCATGCGCCAATCGTGACGATCCACGCACGATTAGTCAGCAGATCTAAGAAACAGCTCCTAGCGGCAGGTCACGGGGGAGATTGGGCCACCGTCGGCGGTGACGGCATTGTCGCTGATGACGTCTTGAGCGCCCACCTCATCCAGGCAGCAAGCGCACGTCGGCAGCAGCGGATCGAACGCCTGAGCATGCGCCCCGCCCGCGGCCGGCCCTCCACCGCGGATCGAATCGCAGCGCCCCGATCACATCCGTCACTGCCGCACCGTATCGACCGACACGGTGCGGCGCTCGCGGTCGGCTATCAGCGCGCACACCCCCATCCGGACATCGGGCGAACCGCACTAGAGAGTGACGGAAGCGACGCGATCGTCAGACAGCAGGCCCTTCGACCCCGACCAGATGGCGGCCAGGTCGATCCCCTGTGCTCTGCTTCGACCGCGTCCCGCAGAAGATGATCAGAACACCATCGTGAGCAGGTCGGCGAACAGCTCCTGTTCGTCGACCTCGAGCCCGCGACTGGTGAACCAGGTGGCCATGTTGTGACAGTCGCGCATCAGGAAGTCCATGCCCTTCGGGTTGCCCACGATGTCGACGACCTGGGGCAGGTCGATCATCACGATCCGCTCGGCCTGGGCGAGAACGTTGTACGGCGACAGGTCGCCGTGCGCGAGCCCCGCGCGGGCCAGTTCGCGCATGCCGTTGCGGAGTTGCTCGAAATAGACGCCGAGCAGTTCCTTCGAGGGGCGGACCTGGGCGAGCCGGGGAGCGCCGCCGCCCTCGCCGTCGTCGATGAACTCCATCAGCAGCTCGGTGCCGTCCACCTGCACGGGGTAGGGCACCGGGACGCCGGCCGTCCACAACCGGTTGAGGGCCTCCCATTCGGCATAGGCCCACTGGCCGGCCGCGACACTGCGGCCGTGCGAGGTCTTCTTCGCCATCGCCCGGCTGTCGCGGCTGTTGCGGGTACGGCGGCCTTCGACGTATGACGTACTGCGGCGGAAGGAGCGGTGTTCCTCTGTGCGGTACCGTTTCGCGGCCAGCAGCGAGGACTTCGCCGGGTTGTCGCCGATGGCCTGGACGGCCCGTTCGAGCAGGAAGACGTCGGCTTCTTTACCGGTTTTGAGTATGCCGAGTTCGGTGTCGATCGCAGCCTGTTCCGTCACCACCCATAGGGGGCGCGGTTCCGGGCCGCGAGAACCGCGCTCGACCTCCAGCCAAGTGGACCACCGCTGATCCGGGCCCAGCTCCTCGTCCACCGAATGGAACTCGAAGACGAAGGCGTCGGCCGAATCTGACGGGGGCTCCTCACCGGTGACATCGGAGAAGGAATCAGAGAGTTCGTACTCGGAAGACAACAGGTGTGCTCCTGAACAAAGAGGTGAAACTGATGCGGACATACCGCAGCGCAGTGATGACCATCCGTCAGCCCTCCTTAGTCCAGGCAGCGTCCACCGCCGCACGATCAACCCAGCATGCCCGCCCGTTCCAGACCCTGCAACGCATTTACCGGAGCCGGGGACCACGCGGCCGGGCTCAGCCGGAACTCCTGAATCGGCTTCGCACGACGCGGCGAACTGCCGCCGGAGTTCGTCCTACGCCGCCCTGCCGGGGAACTCTCGAGGAACACAAGCCGACCAGGCTGATCAGCAGTTGCAGCAGGAATTCGACGGCGTCCAGGCCGATCACGCCGACCGCCGCGCCGGAGGCGAACGTCAGGGGCAGCAAGCGTAGGCGGAGTCATGAACCACACTCCTGTCGGGGTAGGGGCGGTGAATCTGGCGATTACCCTTGTCCCACGCCCACTCGATCTCGTCGTCCGACGGGGTGAACGCGTCGGTCAGATCACGCGCGCCATCCGCTTGAACGTCGGGTAGGCGGTGCGATCGATCGACGTCACACACAGCCCGAAGATACGGCCGACAGGACCCCGGGCATCATGGCCATGGCCGCTATTCGCTCGCTCAGCGCCTCCACCACGGGGATACTGCATGCCGATGATCGAATATGACAGTCCGGCCTCGTTCCGCGGTCAGCTCCAACGGGGACGCGGTGCCGCAGTGCATCGCACGTCGACCGCCCCCGGCGCCGCCGACGCGGTGTACGAGTGCGTTATCACGGACACGCGCTGGGACCGACAAGTTGATCAACGCGACAGCTACCTCGCCGGTCTCATCGCTCGGCTCGACCTGCCACTGGCACCGATCCAACAGCACCTGCTCACCTACGACGGCGAGGACGCCGAACCGGTTGAGCTTGCCTCGCAGGTCCTTGCCCTGCTTCCGATGGTCGGTCGACTCGACGCGGCGGCCGTGCTGCGCGGGTACGCGATCGACGGGCCGCATTGGTCCACTGCATTGGAGGCGATCGGCGACAGCGGAGCGATGAAGCTTCCCACGATCTGGGACGGGCTCGCTGACGACATCATCGCCAACCGCGACGATGCCCAGCTGGCACAGGCGATCTGGTGCGACACGGAGCCGTGGACGACGTTCGCGCAGTCCCAGCCACGGGTCCGGCGAATCATCGACGAGCTCGAGGCCTCCCGTTCACCCGGACCGGCCAGGCGCGACACACGACCCGAAATCGTCGCCATCGACAACGAAGACCTGATCGGGCTTGTCGCTGCCGGCGGCTCCGAGGGGCGGTGGGCGCTGGAGGAACTGGGTGGGCGCGGCGATCGTATCGTCTTCGACTTCGCCGAAGACCCTGGCCTGCGCAACGCGGCCGGGTGGCTGCCGGGTATCCCACAGGCGCTCCGCCACCTTGGGCCGGACGCGCTGCCACGCGCCCGCACGTGGATCGGCAGCGGCGACGACACACTCGTCGCGTTCGGGGAGCGTGTGGTGGCAGAGGTCGGTGACCGGGGCGATGCGCCGGTGTTGCTGGCCGCGCTGCACCGCGCAGTCGTCGCTGGGGAATGGTGCGCTGCCGAGGTTCCAGCACGAGGCCTGGGCCGGTTGCGGATCCATGAAGCCGCGAGCGAGCTCATGGCCGCGTGGGAAGGCACGGTTCATTCACTTGCCCGGGAAGCGTTCCTGGACGGGCTTCGGGGATGTGCGCCGCATGAAGCCGAAGCCGTCATGGTCGAGGGACTTGACGATTGCGAGCCAACGGTTCAGCAGCGCGCGTGTGAGGCAGCGCCAGACACGGCCGCAGTCCGCTCGCGTCTGCGGGAGTTGACCGCCGATCCCCTGGCACCTGAGGTTCATGAGGCCGCGAACACGAAACTGCAGGTCCTGGCCATCGGTCCCCGAGCTTCTCACCCGCGCAGCGTTACCTGACCAGAAGCCGGCGTCGACCTGCGGGGAAGCACTCCCGGGATCGGCTCATTGCCCCTTTCTTACGTCGCCAGTTCTGGACCCGTGCTTCGGCCGGACGAGTCCACAGACCCTCCGGCGTCGGCCAACGCGCATGCAGCAACGTGAGACGGCGCGCCGGGCGGTCCGGCAGACGTCCCACGCCTGTTCCTGAGCTTTTGATGTTGTGTTTGGTGATCAGCAGACGAAGAGCTCCGCCGGCGT
>JABFVX010000281.1 GCA_013362555.1 Mycobacteriaceae bacterium | reverse complement strand
CGTCGGCGGGCGCGGCGGCGATCAGCTCGGCGGTGCGGGCGCCGACGCGCGGGTGGGTGATGGCGTTGAGCGCGGCGCGCGACTGCTCGTCGGCGAACGCGATCGCCGCCAGCGCCGCCCGGTCCAGGCTGCCGTCGGGCCGCAGAATGCCCGCGCCGAACCGCTCGGACAGCGCCGCGAGCCCCGGCGTTCCCGGCGCGACCACCTCGCGCGCCACCGCGTCGGAGTCGACGACGACGGCGCCGCACTCCGCGAGCACCGCGGCCACGGTGGACTTGCCTGCTCCCATGCCTCCGGTGAGGCCCACTCTCAACACCGGCCCAGTCTGTCAGAGCGCCACCGAGCCCTCGCGCCGGAGCCGTACACCCGTACCGCGCGTCTACGCCCGCAGCTGCGGGCGTAGACGCGCGGTACGGGTGTACGGCTCCGGCAGAAAATGGCACGACAGAGCGAATGGCGGCGTGTCACCATTAGTGCACGTCAACAACATTCGAACACGAAACATGGTGATAGCCATGGGGATCAGGTATGCCTCCACCCCGGCGGCGCTGACCGCCGACAACTGGATACACACGCCCGTGTTGGTGCTCAACGCGAGTTACGAAGCGCTGCACGAGATCCCCGCCGAGCGGGCCGTGGTGCTGCTCACCGCCGCCGTGGCCGAGCCGGTCGTGGAGCGCGAGCCGCGGTTCGCGATCCGCTCCCAGCACATGGAACTCGCGCTGCCGGAGGTGATCAGGCTGCGGCACTACGTGTACCTCGCCCACGAGGTGCTGGTGCACGACGAGAGCCGGGCCACCCTGGCCGGCGTGCTGCGGCGCGACAACTTCCGGTGCGGCTACTGCGCCACGTGGGCCCGCACCGTCGACCACGTCCGGCCCCGCAGCCGCGGCGGGCCCAACACGTGGGGCAACCTGATCGCCGCGTGCGGGCCGTGCAACGCCGCGAAGGCCGACCGCACTCCCGAGGAGGCGGGTATGCGGTTGCTGTGGGAGCCGCGCGCGCCCCGGCACCGCGAAAAGCAGCAGCGGCGGATCTGGAAGGAACTCGCGGCATGAGGGTCAGGCCCGAGGAGGCAGCCCGCGTAACACCGCAGGGCCAACCGAATGCCGCAATCGAGTACAGCGGCATGAGGGTCAGGCCCGAGGAGGCAGCCCGCGTAACACCGCAGGGCCAACCGAATGCCGCAATCGAATACAGCGGCATGACGACAGAGAAAGGGGGAGGTCCCCGTGACACAGATGGAGCGAGAGTTGACGTTGGCGGATCTTTTCCCGCTGTCGGAAGCTCCCGGGTGGCACCGCGCGGCGTGCCGGGGCGACGCGAACCATGACGCGTGGTTCCCGTTCCCGTCGGAGGATTTCGACTACGCGCGCCGGATCTGCGCGAGCTGCCCGATCCGGCCCGCGTGCGGCGAGTTCGCGGCCCGCACCGGCCAGTCCGGTGTGTGGGGCGGCCATGAGTTCGACCGCGGCCACCTGACCCGCGAATAGTGTCGAACCTGTCCAGAATGACCCATGGGGTGCGTTGGGCGCACGTCGTGGGTCATTCTGGACAGGGTTTGAGGCCCTAGACGCGGCGGGGGCCGCTGGGTTTGCGACGGGTGCCGGGGGCCTGGTGCGGCATCGAGTTCGGCGGGACGGGGTAGGGGAAGCCTCTGTCCATGGAGCCCGTGGCGATGTTCGGGCCGCACTGTGCCAGCGCGGCGGCGGCCTTCGCGCTGGGGTCGGTGACGCGCGGACGCGCCGGGTTGGGTTTGGCGGCGAAATCGAAGGCCGAGGTCAGGTCGCCGGTGACGCCGCGCCGCCATTTCGTCAGGTTCGGCACGTCGACGCCGAAGCGGGTTTCCAGCAGGCGCAGCTGCGACGTGTGGTCGAAGGTCTGCGACGCGACCAGTCCGCCGCGCGAGTACGGCGAGATCACCAGGCATGGCACCCGGTAGCCGAGGCCGATCGGGCCGCGGACGCCTTTCGCCTCCGGCACCCGGTGCAAGTCGACGCCGAGGAACTCGCCAGGCGTGCCCGGCGGCGCGGTCGGCGGGGTGACGTGGTCGAAGAACCCGCCGTGCTCGTCGTAGCTGACGATCAACGCCGTCTTCTCCCACACTTTCGGGTTGGAGCTGAGGATGTCCAGCACGCCCATGATCGCCATCGCGCCGAACGCGGGCGGCAGCGCCGGGTGCTCGCACTGCAGCAGCGGCGGGATCACCCACGACACCGCGGGCAGCGTGCCGTGTGCGACGTCGTCGCGAAACGTGTTGGGGTACACCGGCGCCCGGCCGCGCCGGTACAGGTCCGAGTTCGGGTCCTGCGCCTGCTTGAAACAGCCGAGCATGCCGTCCAGCCACACCTGTGACAGCGGCCCGAGGTCGCGGTTGTTGTAGATCTTCCAGCTCACCCCGGCCGCGGACAGGTTCTCCGGCATGGTGCGCCAGCTGTAGACGTTCTGCGGGATCGTGGTCGGCGTGTGCACCAGCGGCCCGCCGGCGCGGCCGTCCGGGTCGATAGTGGCGCTGATCCAGTACAGCCGGTTCGGGTCGGTCGGGCCGAGCACCGAGCAGTGGTAGTGGTCGCACAGCGTGAAAGCCTCGGCCAGGTCGTGGTGCACGGGAATGTCCTCGCGCAGGTAGTAGCCCATCGCCGCGGGCGCGTTGCCGGGCCCGACCTCCGCGATCGACATCGGCATCCAGCCGTCGTTGCGCCCGTGGTTCCACGCTGCGTGGGTGCCCGCCCAGCTGTGGTCGGGGTCGTTGATGCACTCGCCGTCCAGCGAGGGCCCGCGGGTGGTGTCGAGCCGGAACGGGTTCAGGTAGCCGGTGGCACTGGGGCCCGTCCCCGGCGCCCAGCCGTATTGCTTCCAGGCCCGCGACGGGTCGCCGAATCCGCGCACGCCCGCGTATCCGCCGAAGTAATGGTCGAAGGACCGGTTCTCCTGCATGAGCAGCACGAAATGCTCGATGTCGCCCAGCCCGCCTGTGCCCGCCGGGTCGGCTGCATAGGCCCGCTCGATGATCGGATTCGCCCACGACGCCAGGGCGGCAGCGCCGCCTGCGAGACCGACTTTGGCGAGAAAGTCGCGACGGTTCAGGCCCGCGAACGGGCTGGCGGCACACATGCACCGAACTTAGCTTGCCGGGCCCGGCCGGTCGGCTACGCGCCCGGGCGTATGTCGGGTGACGCCGCGGAACCGATGTGCGCGGCACACGCCGCGGCGCAGGCTGGAGCGATGGACACACAGCACATCGGCGACATCAGGGTCGGGATCGTTCTCACGCCGCGGTCGGGCTCGGAGTGGGTCGGCGCGGTGCAGGACGCGCAGCGCCAGGGTTACGACACGCTCCTGCTGCCGGACACTCTCACCACGCCGTCCCCGTTCCCGGCGCTGGCCGCCGCGGCCGCCGTCACGACCACCCTTCGGCTGCGGCCGAACGTCCTGGCCGCCCCGCTGCGTTCGCCCGCGGCGACGGCGCGCGAGGTCGCCGCGCTCCAGCTGCTGTCGGACGGCCGCTTCGAGCTCGGCATCGGCGCAGGCTGACCGGCGGCGGC
>JABFVX010000500.1 GCA_013362555.1 Mycobacteriaceae bacterium | reverse complement strand
GGCCTGGCGGCTTGCCGCCGGGCGCGACGCGGCGCAGAGCGTGGAACTGGCGGCCTACTGGCTGGCCGCGCAGGCGCTGCCCGCGGTCCGCACCTGTGTGCACCTGCACGGCGGCACCGGCGTCGACATGACCTACCCGCTGCACCTGTACGACTCGCTGCTCAAGGATCTCACCCGGTTCGTCGGCGGGGCGGCGCACAGCCTGGCCGCGCTGGCCGCGGCGCCCGCCCCCGGCATCGCGGGCGACGTCGACCCCGACCCGGGGTCGGACGCCGTCTTCATCGATCTCACGGCCGCCCAGCGCAGGCTTCAGACCGAGCTGCGGGAATACTTCGCGCACGTGGTCACGCCCGAGGAGCGCGAGACCATGATGTCCGAGCGGCACGGCCCGGTGTTCCGGGATGTCGTGCGCCGGATGGGGCGC
The DNA here is from genome assembly GCA_013362555.1 of Mycobacteriaceae bacterium. Taxonomy (GTDB): domain Bacteria; phylum Actinomycetota; class Actinomycetes; order Mycobacteriales; family Mycobacteriaceae; genus JABFVX01. Next base: position 3,129 of record JABFVX010000500.1, on the reverse strand, counting down.
GACGGCCGGCTCGGCGTCGGCTGGCCGAAGGAGTACGGCGGGCTGGGTTTCGGCCCGGTCGAGCAGCACATCTTCGCCAACGAGGCCGCGCGCGCCTGGGTGCAGCTGCCGTCGGTCACGCTGCAAACCGTGGGGCCGACGCTGCAGACCTACGGCACCGCGGAGCAGAAGTCGTTCTTCCTGCCCAAAATCCTTGCGGGCGAGGTTCATTTCGCGATCGGCTACAGCGAGCCGGACGCGGGCACCGACCTGGCCTCGCTGCAGACGCGCGCGGTCCGTGACGGCGACCACTACATCGTCAACGGCCAGAAGATCTTCACCACCGGCGGCCACGACGCGGACTACATCTGGCTGGCCGTCCGCACCGACCCGAATGCGCCCAAGCACAAGGGTATTTCGATCCTCATCGTGGACACGGCGGACCCGGGGTTCAGCTGGACCCCGATCATCAGCTGCGACGGGTCGCACCACTCCAACGCCACCTACTACACCGACGTGCGGGTGCCGGTGAGCATGCGGGTGGGCGAGGAGAACCAGGGCTGGCGGCTCATCACCACCCAGCTCAACCACGAGCGCGTCATGCTCGGTCCGGCGGGCTGGATCGGCGGACTGTACGACAAGGTGCACGGCTGGGCCGCCGAGCGGGACCTGCTCGACGTGCCCGACGTGCAGGCGGTGCTCACCGAGGCGCTCGCCGCCGAGCGCATCAACCAGTTGCTGAACTGGCAGGTCGCGGCCGCGGAGTCCGGCGGCCCGGTGGACGTCGCGGACGCCTCGGCGACGAAGGTCTTCGGCTCCGAACAGATTCAGCGCGTGGGCGCGGCGCTCGAAGGCGTCGTCGCCCGCCACGGCGACTGGTCCGATCCGGCCACTGGGGAGCTGGCGGACTGGCTGGACCGCATCGCCAAACGCAACCTGGTGCTGACCTTCGGGGGCGGCGTGAACGAGATTCGACGGGAGCTGATCGCCATGACCGGACTCGGGCTGCCGCGGGTGCCGCGATGACGGCGGAGGCGATTCTCGCGGCGGCCGAGCGCATTGCCGCCCAGGGCGACTCGACCCCGGTGCCCGGGCGCGACCCGGTGAACCAGGCGCAGGTCAACACCTGGGTCGAGGCTGTCGGCGACGCCAATCCGGTCTACACCGACGCGGCGTTCGCGGCGGCGTCGGTGCACGGCGGCCTGGTCGCCCCGCCCGCCATGGCGCAGGTGTGGAGCATGCGCGGGCTGCACGGCAAGCGCGCCGCCGACGATCCGCTGGCCGCGATGATGGCGGCGCTGGACGACGCGGGCTACACCTCCGTGGTGGCCACCAACTCCGAACAGCTCTACCATCGGTATCTTCGCGCAGGGGAACAGGTTTCGGCCTCGACGCGCCTGGAGAAGGTGGTCGGCCCCAAGCGCACCGCCCTGGGCGAAGGCTGGTTCGTCACCACCCGCACCCGGTGGCTGGTCGGCGACGAGGTCGTCGCCGAGATGGTCTGGTCGGTGCTGAAGTTCGCGCCGCCGGTCCCGGACGAGCCCGACGCGGTCCCTGCGACGCGTTCCGCGACCGGGCTGCGGATCATCGACGCCCCGGAGTACGCCGCGGGTGCGCTGCGCCCGGTGCGCTCGCTCGACACGGAGTTCTTCTGGGAGGGGACGCGCGTCGGGGAGCTGCGCATCCAGAGATGGGGCGGCGGTGCCGAAGGGTCGGCGCCGTCGCTGCGGCACCCGCCGGGGCCGATGGATCCGGGCGGCGACCTGAGCGCCGTGCCGGACTACGTCGTGGCCTCCGGCCGCGGCACGGTGTTCAGCTTCGTGGTGCACCACGCCCCGAAGGTGCCCGGCAAGAAGCTGCCGTACGTGGTCGCGCTGGTCGAGCTGGAGGAGGGCGTCCGGGTGCTCGGCGAACTGATCGAGGCCGACCCGGCCGCCGTGCACATCGGCATGCCGGTGCGTGCGGTGTTCCTGCGCATCGACGACGAACTGACCCTGCCCGCCTGGGAGGTGGCGTGAAAACCCTTACTGCGGAAGAGGTTGCGGTCGGAACTGTGCTGCCGCCCCTGGTGATCGCGGCGACTCCGACGTTCGTCGTGTCGACGGCGTTGGCCACCAGGGATTTACAGATCGTGCACCATGACCGCGATGCCGCGGTGGCGCAGGGGTCGAAGGACATCTTCGTCAACATCCTCACCGACAACGGCTTGGTGCAGCGGTTCGTCAGCGCGTGGGCCGGGCCCGAGGCGCTGATCCGGTCCATCTCAATTCGGCTCGGCGTGCCCTGTTACGCCTACGACACGCTCACCTTCGCCGGCGCTGTCACCGACCGCGTCGAGGTGAACGGGGAGGACCGGTTCGTCATCGCGGTCACCGGCCGCGGCAGCCTCGGCGACCACGTCACCGGCACGGTGCAGATCGTGCTGCCCCAGCGCCGACAGCAACCAGGAGAATCCGCATGAGCCTGTCGGGGAAGGCCGCGATCGTCGGCATCGGAGCCACCGAGTTCTCGAAGGACTCCGGGCGCAGCGAGCTGCGGCTGGCGGCGGAGGCGGTGCGGCACGCCCTCGACGACGCCGGGCTGACGCCCGCCGACGTCGACGGCCTGGTCACATTCACCATGGACACCAACGCCGAGATCGCAGTCGCGCGGGAGCTGCGGATTCCGGAGCTGAAGTTCTTCAGCCGGATCAACTACGGCGGCGGCGCGGCCGCCGCGACGGTGCAGCAGGCCGCGATGGCCGTCGCCACCGGCGTCGCGGACGTCGTGGTGGCCTACCGCGCCTTCAACGAGCGCTCCGGTCACCGCTTCGGCCAGGTGTCGGCGGCGGCGGCGCAGCAGGTGAACACCAACGGCATCGACAACGGCTTCCACTACCCGATGGGGATCGCCACCCCGGCCGCCACCGTGGCCATGGCCGCCCGGCGCTACATGCACGAATACGGGGCCACCAGCGCGGATTTCGGCCGCATCGCGGTACTGGACCGCAAGCACGCGGCGACCAACCCGAACGCGTGGTTCCACGGCAAGCCGATAACACTGGAGGACCACCAGAATTCGCGCTGGGTTGCGGAGCCGCTGCATCTGCTGGACTGCTGCCAGGAGTCCGACGGCGGGGTCGCGCTGGGGTTCACCACCGCCCACCCAGCC
>JABFVX010000421.1 GCA_013362555.1 Mycobacteriaceae bacterium | reverse complement strand
GTCTCGGCACCGCGGGCAGTGTGCTGGGCCTGGGCGGGATCTGGAATGCCGCCGCGGTCCCGGGCTCCCGGACCGGCTGGTTCGCCGCGGCCGCGACGGCGGTGCTGCTGGGGGTGGTCGGAACCGGCCTCGTCGCGCTGTTTCGCCGCGGCAGTTGGCGCATCCCCGCGGTGCGGGCGCTGCTCATGCTCGCCGCAGGCTCGCTGGGCCTCATCGTCGCCGGCGCGACTCCCGCGGGCCTGACGGTGGGCCAATGGCTGGTCGAGCGCGTACCCGGGACCGGACTGTTCCGCGACACCCAGAAGTTCGCCGCGCTGGCCGTGCCCGGCTACGCCTTGGCGGCGGCCGCCTGCGCCGCCCTCGTCTCCAGGACGACCCGTGCCGGGTCGACGCGCGACCTGCGGTGGGTGGCGTCGGCCGGGTTGTGCGGCGCGGTGATCGCCGTGCTGCCGGATCTGGCGTTCGGTGTCGGCGGGAACCTGCGGCCGGTGACCTATCCCGCGGGGTGGGGGCAGGTGGCCGCGGCGGCCCGGGCAGTCGACGGCGATGTCGCCGTGCTGCCCGCGGGGATGTTCCGGCGCTTCCGGTACTCCGGGTCGGCGCCGGTGCTGGACCCGGCGCCGCGGATGCTCCCGAAGGCGGTGCTGCAAACCGGCGCCCTCCCGGTCGCGGGCCGCACCGTCGCGGGCGAGTCGAGGCACGCCGCCACCGTGGAATCCGCATTGCTGCACGGCGATTCGCGACAGCGGCTGGCAGCGCTCGGGGTCGGCGCGGTGCTGGTCGAACACGGCACCCCCGGGCCCAGCGGCCGCGCCGCCGCCACGCTGGCCCAACTGCGGCCCCTGTATTCCGATGCCGACCTGACCCTGTACGCGGTTGCGAACCCCGTCGTGCGCCCGGCGCCACGCCGTGAACTCGTCTATCTCGCACACGGACTCTGGGCCGCCGCGCTCCTGCTCGGCGCGACCGCCCTGCTCCCCCGCGTCAGGCGCAGGGCTTCCTCCAGAATGACCGAGGCGGTCACAAACCTCCAGAATGACCCGTGAGGTGCAACCAACGCACGTCACGGGTCATTCTGGAGAGGGTTGGACCAGACCGGTGGTGTGGGCGTTGCGGGTGGTGGCGGTGAGGACCGCGTAGACGCCCGCACCGCACTGAGGCCACGAGAATTCGGCGGCGCGGGCGCGCGCCTTCTCGCCGAGGAGGCGGCGCTGCTCCGGGTCGGTGAGCAGGTCGGCGACGGCCGCGGTGAGCTGGCCGACATCGTCGACCAGCACGCCGGTGACGCCGTCGACGATAGAATCGGTGAGGCCGCGGGAGCTGTGGTAGCCGACGGTGGGCACCCCGTGCTGGGCCGCCTCCACCACGGCCAGGCCCCAGCCTTCCTTGCGGGACGGCAGCAGGTGCACCCACGCCCGCGACAGCAGCTCATGTTTGCGGGCCTCCTCGACGTGGCCGTGGAACCGCACCTGGTCGGCGAGGCCGAGCTCGGCCGCGCGGGCCCGCAGATTCGGCTCCCACCAGCCGCCGCCCACAATGTCCAGGCGCAAGCCCGGCACCCGCGCCCGCAGCCGGTGCGCGACCTCGAGGGCGTCCTCGATCTGCTTGTGCGGCACCAGCCGCGACAACACCACCACCCGGGGCCCGGCCGCGCGCGTGTGCGGCCCGCCCACCTCGACCCCGGCAGGCACCTCGTCGACGCCGTTGCGCACCACCGCAATTCGCTCCGCGGAGACGCCGAGCGAGACCAGTTCCTCGGCGGACGGCAGCGACACCGTCAGCACCTGGTTGCGGCGGTGCACCCGCGGCGACAGCCGCGATTCCACCCACCAGCCGACCCGCCCGAGCACCCGCCCTGCCACCGGCCACTGCTCGCGGTGCCCGTGATGTACCAGCACGGTCACCGGCGCCCCCGCCACCAGCGTCGCGAAAAACGGCACGCCGTTCTGAGTGTCCACGACCGCGTCCGGCCGCATGCCGCGCAGTGAGCCGATCCCCAAGCGGGCCAACGCAATCGCGGCGAGCGCCCGCGGGTAGACCGTGAACCGCCCGCCCGCGCGGCTGATGTCGATCCCGCCGCGCCGCTCGAACCGAGCGGAACCCGGATACCGGGCGGTGCGCAATGTGACTCCGACGCCCCGTGCGGCCAGCTCCGCACCGACCTGTTCGAGATAACGTTCGCTGCCGCCGCCCTGCGGATGGCCCGTGTCACGCCAGCACAGCAGCAGCACCTCCTTCATGCCCGAAATCGTATCCGCCCCGCGCCGGCGCGCCCGCGCGGACAGGGATCCGCGCCGTCGGACCGCAACCCCGGGAGTTCCCGGCTCGGTGGGAAACCTCACGCCACCTGCTCGGCGGCCGGCAATGTGGAAGACTGCCGACGTGGCCGAAACCGCACCGCTGATCGCGAATGTGTCCGACACCGCACGCTGGGTAGCCGCCTATCGCGCGATCGAATCCGCGCGCCGCGACGCACTGTTCAGCGACCCGCTGGCGGACCGGCTGGCGGGCGAACGCGGCCGGTCCATGGCGGCGGCCGCGCCGTGGATCATGCTCAACGGCGCAAGCCTGATCGCGCGAACGGTCTTGATGGACCGCCTCATCGCCACCGCGCTGACGCAGGGCTGCGACCGGGTGCTGAATCTCGCAGCGGGCCTGGACACCCGGCCCTACCGGCTGAACCTGCCCGCCGACTTGGTGTGGATCGAAGCCGACCTGCCGGACCTGATCGCGGAGAAGGACGCTGCGCTGGCTGCCGAGAAGCCGCGCTGCGCACTCACCCGCACCGCGGTCGACCTGTCCGACGCCGAGGCCCGTGCGGCGTTCCTCGACGAGGCCCTCGACGGCGCGGCCAAAGCCCTCGTCGTCACCGAAGGTCTGGTGATGTACCTGGACGAGGCCGCCGTCGTCGGCCTCTCCCAGGCAATCGCCCGGCCCGAAGTCGGCTGGTGGATGCTGGACATCGCGAACGAGGCGATCGTGAAAGGCATGCGCAAGAACGGCGCGAAGATGCTGGCCGCGGCGCCGTTCCAGTTCGGCCCGGTCAACCCGATCGGGTTTCTCGAGGAGCTCGGCTGGACGCCCGTCGACATCGAGGACACGTTCCGCGCCGCCGCCCGCATGCGCAGGCTGCCGTGGTTCATGCGGCTGGTCGCGATGCTGCCGGGCGCGCCCGAAGCGCGCAATCCCGGGAACAAGCCATGGGGCGGGGTTGTCCGCCTCACCCGTTGACGCACTGCCCGCCGCACGCCCCCCGGCTGAACGCGGAGTCGCCGCAATGGCGACGCTGCGCCGGTCGCTGCGCCTGCTGAACGCCTTCCGCCACGAACGCACCGACCCGGCGCGGTTCTACGGCCCGCTCGCTGCCGACACCGCCGCTATGGCAGGCGAGCTGTACCGCGGCGCGGCGGGCGCGTCCCTCGCCGGCGCCACCGTCGTCGACGTGGGCGGCGGCCCAGGGTATTTCGCGGCGGAGTTCCTGGCCCGCGGTGCGCGCTACGTCGCGGTGGAGCCCGATCCCGGTGAACTGCACGCCGCAGGCCTCTGGACCGACGGCGCGGGCGGCGCGGACGGCGTCGCGGCCGTGCGCGGCTCCGGCATGGCGCTGCCGCTGCGCACCGACGCCGTCGACATGTGCCTGTCGTCCAACGTCGCCGAGCACATCGCGCGGCCTTGGACGATGGCCGACGAAATGCTGCGGGTCACCCGCCCCGGCGGGTTGGTCGTGCTGTCGTACACGGTCTGGCACGGGCCGTTCGGCGGCCACGAGACCGGCCGCTGGCATTGGCTCGGCGGCGAATTCGCCGCGCGGCGCTACCTGCGTCGCCACGGCCGCGAGCCGAAGAACCGCTACGGCGTCTCGCTGTTTCCGGTCCGGGCGGCCGACGGCCTGGCCTGGGCCGCGGCCGTCGCGGCAGCGGGCCGGGGCGACGTCGTCGCGGCGTTCCCCCGCTACCACCCGCGGTGGGCGTGGTGGATAGTGCGGGTGCCCGGGCTGCGGGAGCTCGCGGTCAGTAATCTCTGCCTGGTTGTCCGCAAACGGCAGCGTTAAGACACTGAGCGGTGCCACCGCAGTGACATCCTGCGGTACCACCGCAGTGACATCATGCGGTACCACCGCGATGACATCATGCGGTACCACCGCGACGACGGGAGTAGGTAGTTGGCGACACTGGCCCTCGATATCGGCGGCACCAAGATCGCGGCAGGCCGCATCGACCTGAATACCGGCGGCGTACAGGACATCCACGCGATCATGGTCCCGGACCGCGGCGTGTGGGACGTGACCAAGGCGCTGCTGCGCGAGGTCGCGGCGGGCGAGAAGGTGGAGCGCGTCGGTATCGCGTCCGCCGGTCCGGTGGACATGGCGGCAGGCATCACCGCGCCCATCAATGTGCCGGAGTGGCGGTCCGGCTTCGGCATCGTCGCGGCCGTGAAGGACCAATTCCCGGACGCCCAAATCCGATTCGCCCTCGACGGAGTCTGCATCGCGCTGGCCGAACAGCGCTACGGCGCCGCGCGCAACGTGCCGGACGCGCTGGTGATGACAGTGTCCACCGGCGTCGGCGGCGGCATTCTGGTAGGCGGGTTCACCGCGGTCGGTCGCAGCGGCAATGCCGGGCACGTCGGCCACATCCAGGTTTCCGGCTTCGACGACCCGTGCAGCTGCGGCGGGCGCGGCTGCGTCGAGGCGATCGCCAGCGGCCCGTCGTCGGTGCGCTGGGCGCGCTCGCAAGGGTGGCACGGCGAGACCGGCAAGGACCTCGCAGACGCGGCGCAAGCGGGCGATCCCGTCGCGGTCGCCGCGCTGCACCGGGCCGGAACCGCGCTGGGCCAGGCGATCGCCTCGGCCGCCGCCCTGCTGGACGTGGACCTGGTCGTGGTCGGCGGCGGATTCGCGCAATCCGGCCCGCCGCTGTGGGATCCCCTGCGCGAGGCGGTCCAGCGTCAGGCCGGGCTCGGTTTCCTGGCGAACCTACGCGTGGTGGCGTCGCCGCTGCGGGACTCGGCCACGCTGGTCGGTGCGGGAGTGCTGGTCAGCTGACCGGGACTCCGGTTGGTAGTGGCCGGCCTCCACCAGCACCTCTAGTGCGGCTCGGCGCTGCTTGCAGGCCGAGCCGGGGAAATGGGCATGGATCTGAATAACGCGGTGGGCCCGCTCCACGCTCAGCTGTCGCCTCGGTGTCGTGCTGCAATCGTCGACCCCGACTACCCACCAGTTCTTGTCGATGCTGTTGTTCATCGCTCTCGCCTGTCGTGAAATCACCACACGCTGATGCCTCCATTGTCTCGCCTGAAGCAAGAAACCGCGAGTACCGCAGACTTAGATAGGACTAGATGGCGTGCAGCGCGGGCTCGACGCGAAGAGTGGGGTTGCCGGCGTCCGCGACTTCGACGCGCCAATTTCGCGGTAGCGCGGCTTGCAGCTGCCGCGCTATCCGTCCCAAGGGGGTACTGCGCACTACGTCCATGCCTAACGGCCTCCTCGGCTGTCTACCGTCTCAGAGGGGATGGAGCGAGAGCTTGCAGCGGATAAGAATACTATCCAGTCGGTCGGCTCTCGAATAGGCCCCGGACAAACGGAAGACTGTCGACCAACGAGGCATTGACCGTGCCGTTGTGATCGGTCGGGTACGACCGGAACGTCACCGGCTGTCGATTGGCCTGCAACGCCGCGACGCTGGCGAGCGTGCCCGGCATCGGCACGTCGGTGTCGGTGAGGCCCTGCCCCACGAACAGCGGCCGGTCGTAACCGGATTCGGCCACGCCGAGGTAGTCGAACAGCAGCGCGTGCGCATTCGGCAGCGCCGCGACCGGTTTGACGAAGAAGCTGCCCGCCGCCACGCGCCGCGCCGCGAGCTGGTCGGCGAGATCGGCGGCACAACTGGTTTCGGCGTGGTCCACCCAGCGGCGGCCCGCCGCGGACAGGTAGGAGTCGATGTCCAGGTCGGGCCTGCTCGCCCGCAGACCGGACATGATGTAGAGCACGTATTCGGTCAGGTGCGAGCTCAGCGGCACCGGCGGCACACCCGGCCCCAGCAGCGGCAACAGGTCCTCCACGTGGGCAGGCAGGCCGGTCGCGACCGCTCCGAGGTACTCCAGTTCCGCACCGCCGAACACGGTCGCGTGCCGCGCGGCGGCCATCGCGGCGCCCGCGCCCTGCGACTGGCCGACGGCTACCCAGCGCCGGGCCAGCGTTCCTGGGAACAACCGTCCCGCGGCTTTCACCGCGTCGACGATGTTGTGCGCCTCGACCAGCCCATTGAGGTACGGATGGCGCCCCGGCGTGCCGAGCCCGACGTAGTCGGTGGCGACCACGGCGTAGCCGTGGCGCAGCCAGGTGCTCAGATAGGCCCAGTCTCGGTCACGCTCGGCGGGCCCGTTGACGCTGTAGGCGCAGCGGTCGGCCAGCCCGAGAGTGCCGTGCGCCCAGGCCAGCACCGGCCAGCCCGCTGCGGGCGGTCGCCCCGGCGGGAAGTACACCGCCGCACCGCTGCTCGCGGGCGCGCCTGCGATGCCGCTGGTGCGGTAGACGATCCGCTTGCTGTGCACGGCGCCCGGCGGAGTCGCCCGCGCAGCAAGCGGCCCGACCGACACCGGCGCTCCGGCGCTCGCCGCTGGAGCCGCCGCCGCCTGCCCACCGGACCCCGTCATTGCGGCGACCATCATGATCGCCGCCACCGCCACACTCCGCATGCCGGTCATCGTAAGCGGGTTCTGCCAGGTTGGAGTGTTTATGCCGCGGCCTGGCGACCGAACACCTACCGTGGCGGACTATGAGCGACACCGACCCACTCGACTGGGCGTGGGCGACACGGACCAGCGGGAATCTGTCCGCACGCCAGCGCCGCCACCTGATCGGCGCGATCCTGCGCGACGTCCCCGGCGCCCTCGCCGGGCAGCTGCGCTACCGCATGGGCCGCCGCGGCGACGGGAAAACCGACTTCGCCCAACCAGTTCCGGACTCGGCCCTGGCCCGCCGGGTCGAGGACTTGGTGGCCGAGGAGCTGTCCCCGCACGTGCGCAACCACTCCTACCGGTGCTATTACCTCGGCAAAGCGCTGGCCGACCAGGCAGGCGTGGCCTACGACGACGAGCTGTCGTATATTGCAGCGCTGCTGCATGACCTGAACCTCGAGCACCGCACGCCCGGCCGGTGTTTCGCGGTGACCGGCGGTGAGCGCGCGCTGAAAATCCTCACCGGCTGGGGCGTCGACCCGGCCCGCGCCGAAGCCGTCGCCGCCGCGGGCCACGGCCACGCCACCCCCGGCGCCGACCACAACCTCGGCGACCCGGCCGGCCTCGTACTGGCGGGCTCGCTGGCCGACTGCCTCGGCCGCCGTCTCGACCAGCTCGACCCGCAGTGGCTGGCGCAATTGCAGACCCGCTATCCCCGTCACGACTTCAAGCGCCACCTGATCCCTGCCCTGCGCGGCGAATCGAAGGCCGTCCCCGGCGGGCGCATCCGCGTCGTCAACCGCTGGGCCGCCTTCCCACTTCTCGTCCGCACCGCTCCGTACCCCGAATAGCCGTCCGCACGGACGGCGCCATAGCGATGTTGTGTCGCACCACAATTGTGGCTGAGGTGTGTGTCACAGTGTGCGCGTGAAACGCAAACGTGTTTTCGTCGCGGTGATGTCGGCGGCGGCCGTGATGGCGGCGGCTGGGGTGGCGGGTGCGGCGCCCGGCGCGGCGGCGGGGGATATCGTGTCGGCGCGGCCGCTTCCGGAGGCCGCGCAGGTCAACGTCGTGACGCTGCCGGGGGCGGCGGACTCGGTCCATTTCGTCTATCGGACAACCGGAGTGCGCAACCTGCCCGCGACCAGCTCTGGCGCGGTGTACTTCCCGGCAGGCGCACCGCCGAAGGGCGGGTTTCCGGTGCTGGCGTTCGCACACGGCACGGTCGGCCTGGCCGACCGGTGCTCCTACACCACCAGCGGAGCGTCGACGAAGGTCAGGGACGCGAACTTCCTCGGCACCTGGCTGCGGCTCGGATACGCCATCGTCATCACCGACTACGTCGGCCTCGGCAGCACGGGCAACCACCCGTACATGAACGGGCCGGTGTTGGCGCACAACCTCATCGACGCCGTGAAGGCCGCCGTCGGGAAATACCCCGCGCGACTGTCGCGCAAGTGGGCCGCGGTCGGCGTCTCGGAGGGCGCTACCGCGACGCTGTACGCCGCGAAAGCCGCGACGTCCTACGGCGGGAACAAGCTCGACTATCGCGGCGCGGTCGCCATCGGGCTGCCTGCCCACGTGGAGGACGTCCTGATGGCGCTGGGGCCGGGGACGCCTTCGGTCGCGTTGCTGCCCAACATGACTCAGTACGCACTCGATCTGCTGTCGGGGTTGCGCACCAGTTACCCGGAGCTCGACATCAATTCGTATCTCACACCCTCCGGCCGGTATTGGATCGACCGGGCCGAACAGCTCTGCGCCAATGACATTATGGCCGAACTCAACGACCAAGCCGTGGTCCTCGGCAATCTGATGGCCAAGCCGCTGGCGGCATTGCCGAATGCCCGGGCACTGCTGGCCGGCTATCTCGGCGCACCCGAATCCGGCTACGACCGGCCGGTGTTCATCGGCCACGGCATCCGCGACATCGACGTCATCACGCCGGGCACCTGGCTCACCGTCGCGGCGTTGCAGGCCAATCACGAGCCGGTCACCTTCCACAGCTACGGATCCGACCACGCGGGCACATTCACCATCGCCCTGCGCGACGCTATCCCGTTCGTCCGCGGAATCTTTTGAACCTCTATCCAGAATGACCCGTGACGTGCGCCCAGCGCACGTCACGGGTCATTCTGGAAGTCGGTTGGGTTGGAGCCTGGTTATGCGAGGCGCTGTTTCAGGGCTTCGAATTCGTCGCGGATGCCGGAGGGGAGCTTGTCGCCGATGAACTCGAACCATTCCTCGATGAGGGGAAGTTCGGCGCGCCACTCCTCGACGTCGACCTTCAGCGCCTCGTCCACGTCCGCGGACTGCACGTCAAGGCCGTCGAGGTCCAGGTTCGCCGCGTGCGGGACATTGCCGATGGGCGTCTGCTCGGCGGCGGCGCGACCCTCGATCCGGTCGATGATCCACTCCAGCACCCGGGAGTTCTCGCCGAAGCCCGGCCACAGGAACCGGCCGTCGTCGCCGCGGCGGAACCAGTTGACGTAGAAGATCTTCGGCAGTTTCGCGGCGTCCGCGTTCTTGCCGAGGTTGATCCAGTGGCCGAGGTAGTCGCCGACGTGGTAGCCCATGAACGGCAGCATCGCCATGGGGTCGCGGCGGACCGCGCCGACCTTGCCCTCGGCGGCGGCGGTCTGCTCCGAGGCCATCGTCGCGCCCATGAACACCCCGTGCTGCCAGTCGAACGACTCCGTCACCAGGGGCACGGTGGTCTTGCGGCGGGCTCCGAACAGAATCGCCGAAATCGGCACGCCCTGCGGGTCGTCCCACTCCGGAGCCAGGATCGGGCACTGCGACATCGGGGTGCAGTAGCGCGAGTTCGGGTGCGCGGCAAGGGTCTCGGTCTCCCGGAGCACCCAGTCGTTGCCCTTCCAGTCGACCAGGTGGTCCGGCTCGCCTTCCAGGCCCTCCCACCACACGTCGTTGTCGTCGGTCAGCGCGACATTGGTGTAGACGGTGTTGCCCGCCTCCATGGTCTTCATGGCGTTCGGGTTGGACTTGTGGTTGGTGCCCGGAGCCACGCCGAAGAACCCGAACTCCGGGTTCACCGCGTACAGCCTGCCGTCGTTGCCGAAGCGCATCCAGGCGATGTCGTCACCCAGCGTCTCGGCGCGCCAGCCCGGAACGGTCGGCTGGATCATCGCGAGGTTGGTCTTGCCGCAGGCGCTCGGGAACGCGGCGGCGACGTAGTACGCCTTGTTCTCCGGCGAGATGAGCTTGAGGATCAGCATGTGCTCGGCCAGCCAGCCCTCGTCGTGGGCCATCGCCGAGGCGATCCGCAGCGAGTAGCACTTCTTGCCGAGCAGCGCGTTGCCGCCGTAACCCGAGCCGTAGCTCCAGATTTCGCGGTCCTCGGGGAAATGGGTGATGTACTTGGTGTCGTTGCACGGCCACGGAACGTCCTGCGCGCCCGCCCCGACGAGGGGCGCGCCGACGGAGTGCAGCGCCTTCACGAACGGGCGGCTCTCGCCGAGCAGTTCCAGTGCGGCGCTGCCCATCCGGGTCATCACGCGCATGGACACGACGACGTACTCGGAGTCGGTGATCTCCACGCCCAGTTTGGGGTCGTCGGAGCCGAGCGGGCCCATGCAGAACGGCACCACGTACATGGTGCGGCCGCGCATGCTGCCGCGGTAGAGCTCGGTCATGGTGGCGCGCATCTCCACCGGGTCCATCCAGTTGTTGGTGGGTCCGGCATCGGCTGCGTCGCGGGAACAGATGTAGGTCCGGGACTCGACGCGGGCGACGTCGGAAGGGTCCGACAGCGCCAGGAATGAGTTCGGCTTCCTCTTCTCGTCCAGTTTGCGGAACGTGCCCGCGGCGACCAGCTGCTCGGTGAGGCGGTCCCATTCGGAATCCGAGCCGTCGACCCAAACGACCTGGTCCGGCTGGGTTAGCTCGGCGACTTCCGTCACCCAAGCGAGCAATTCGCTGTGCCGGGTCGGGGCATCTCCCAACCCGCGAATGCCGGACGTGGTCGTTGAAGTCATGCGAACGCTCCTAGCCGAAGGCCCGGCTCGCCCCCACCGCAGGGACAGACCCGTTATGCCCCGAAACGGTGAAAAGTCCGGTTCAGGGCGGTGCGGGCACCGGGTTTCCTTGGATTAGAGGGTAACCCGCCGAACAAACGCCGAACCCTGGGGGGCGATGACGAAATCAGCGCCGTCTACAGGTGTCCGTGGTCGGTTTGTACCCAGTGACCACCTGCGTCGTCGTGCTGATACTCCCAGGCGCTGAATTCGCCGTCGGCGTCGATAACCTTGAGGTGATCAGCCTCACCATTGTGATCCAAATCACTTGCGACAATCAATTCGTCGCCTTGCTGGATAGTCTCGCTGTCCAGTTTGCCATCCCCGCCGAGGCTCACCGTCGGGTGGTGCATCTCGATCGGACCGATCCCGGACAGCGACGAGTGCGCATCCAGTTTGGGGATGTCGCCGGACAGGAAATCGTCGGACGCGGGCATGCCGGCTCCTCTCGACGCACGACCAGCGGTGTCTCAATACTCACCCTCTCCCCAGTGCAGACGCACGCAACGGGTGTGAGGCGGTCAGCGAGGGGTGACGGTGTCCAGGACCGTGAGGTCGCGTTCGCAGGCGGAGAGCTTTCCGGTGCGTTTCGAGGTGGCGTCGCGGATCTTGGCGGTGATCTCGGCGATCTGGTGGTCGACGGCGACGGCCCGTTCGGTGCCGGTGCGCATGAGCTGCTCGGTGAGCAGGGATTCGGTTTCCACCAGGGTGGCGACCACTCGCTGCTCCAATTGCGCCTTCACGTTCACCAGAGTGTCGGCGACCCACTGCCGGAGGTGACCGCGATCGGCGAGGTGGCGGCGGGTGTGCAGCAGCCACCACGCCGCGCCGCCGCCCAGCAGCAGCGCTATCGGCACCGAGGCGATGTCGAGAGCGGGCACCAGCGACAGCGGCGCCACCGCGAGCCTGCCGAGACCGACCGCCGCCGAGGCGCCGAACACGATCATCAGCCGGTCCTCCAGCCCGCGGTGGCGCGGCCTGGGGTCCGGGCCCACTTGCGGAGCCGGCGTGCGGACGGTCCCGGCGAGCTGCGGCGCCTCGGTGGGCATCGCGCTCTCCCGGACCGCGTCCACCCGGTCCCACACCTCGCGGTCGACGTCCGCGGTCAGTTGCTGCACCCGGTCGCGCAGCTGCTGCGGAGCGGTGGCCAAGTCGGCCGGGTCCATCCGGTCGATCTCCTCGCGCAGTTCGGCGTTGAGCGCGCGGACCCGCACGCCGACGTCGTGCAGCAGGTCGACCCGTGCCAACTGCACGTGCGCCCGCAGCGACGCCATCGCCTCGGCGCGCCCGCCGTCGCGCCGGGCCGTCAACCGGGTGCGGTCGGCTCGCAGCTGCTCCAGCGCCGCGTCCTCGGACCGCAGCCGGTCCGCTTCGGCGCCGATGCGGTCGACGGTCTGCTTGATCACCGTCGCGGTAGCGCGCTCGAGGTGGCCCGCCCGCTCCCGGCCCGGGTCGATCGGCAGC
Organism: Mycobacteriaceae bacterium; assembly: GCA_013362555.1. Classification (GTDB taxonomy): domain Bacteria; phylum Actinomycetota; class Actinomycetes; order Mycobacteriales; family Mycobacteriaceae; genus JABFVX01. Next base: position 520 of record JABFVX010000421.1, on the reverse strand, counting down.
GCCGACAAGATCGCGGAGTGCAGCCGGGTGACCCCGGACCCCGCGAACACCATCCCGGGATCGCCCGCCCCGGCGGGCACCTGCCGCGACAGCGCGGCCAGACGCGCGGAAACCGGCCATATCCGCAGGTCGCCGGCATCCTTGGCGAATCCGGACAGCAACTGTGCGTTCCGGTCGCGCACGACCCGCCACTCGCGGTGCGCCTCGACGCCGGTGAGCGCGTAGACGGGCCTGCTGCCGGTGGTGAGCAGCTCGCCTATTCCGGTGAGCTCCGTGCGTCCCAGCGGGGCCGCGGCGTCCAGCAGCATCACCACGACCACCGCCTCCAGCGGAGAGGTCACGAACTGGACTTTGGGCTCGAGCCTGCACAGCTCCTCGACCAGCTGGGCGTTGTCCGCGAGGTCCGCCCCCGGCCGATACAGCGCGACCGTGGGCCGGTCCGGATCGGCGATGCGGAGCCTGCGCAGCATGTCCATGCCGTCGGGGTGCCACCGCTGCAGCACCCCCTCCGCCGCCACCG
>JABFVX010000184.1 GCA_013362555.1 Mycobacteriaceae bacterium | reverse complement strand
GGGCCCGCAAAGCCCTGTTCGAGGAGGGAATCTCCAGCTCGCGGATGCGCCTGGACCCGGAACGCCCGGGCGTGGAGGATCTCATCGATCACATCTGCTCCGGCGTGCGCAGCACCTGCACCTACGCCGACGCGCGCACCCTCGCCGAACTGCACGACAAGGCCGTGCTCGGGGTGCAGTCGGCGGCAGGCTTCGCCGAAGGACGACCATTGCCTACTGGTTGGTAGTTTTCTTGGCCGCGGCCGTCGAGCCACACCGCGTACCGATAGACTGGACGTACCCTGCTTCGCCGGCTCCGGAAAGGACTGAGTTGTCACCCGCGTCCGAGGACGCCACCACAGTCATCCCCGTGCTGTCGGTGGGCTCCTCATCCGAGTCGGGTGCACAACCCGGCCACCAGTATCCAACCTCCGGAATGACCCGTGACCTGCGTTGGATGCACGTCACAGCTCATTCCGGACATCGGCGCACCCCGAGACCTGGACGGTGACGGCCGTGCAGATTCTTCTCACCGTTGTGAGTCTCGTCGGGTTCGTCGCCTTGACCGCGGCGACCGCGGTATTCGTGGCGGGCGAGTTCTCGCTCACCGCGCTCGAGCGCAGCACTGTCGACGCCCATGCCCGCAGCGGCGACCTGCGCGCAAGGCTGGTCCAGCGGGCACATCGCTCACTGTCGTTCCAGTTGTCCGGCGCCCAGGTCGGCATCACACTGACCACGCTGGTCACCGGGTTCATCGCGGAGCCTGTACTGGCACGGCTGTTCAGCCCGCCGCTGGCCCGACTCGGCCTGAGCGCGGGCGCCGCGGACCAGGTAGCGCTGGTGCTGGCGCTGGTCATGGCCACCTCGCTGTCCATGGTCTACGGCGAACTGGTGCCGAAGAACATCGCCATCGCCCGGCCGCTACCCACCGCCCGGTTCACCGCGGGCCCGCTCACCGCGTTCTCCGCCGCGTTCGCCTGGTCCATCACGCTGCTCAACCAGACGGCCAACGCGATCGTGCGCCGGTTCGGCGTGGAGCCGGCCGAGGAGCTGCGGTCGGCGCGGTCGCCGCAGGAACTCGGCTCGCTGGTGCGCAGCAGCGCCGAACGCGGCGCGCTGGACGAACGCACCGCGGTGCTGATGGACCGCTCGCTGCAGTTCGGCAGTCGCAGCGCGGAAGAGTTCATGACCCCGCGGGTCAAGATCCACGCGCTCGAAATCTCCGACACCATCGCCGACCTCATCGACGCGGCGGCCAGCACCGGACTGTCCCGGTTCCCCGTCGTCGACGGCGATCTGGACAACACGGTCGGCATCGTGCACATCAAACAGGCTTTCGCCTACCCGAGCGTGGAGTCCCGCCGCGCCGTCCGCCTCGACAGCGTGGTCCGGCCGGTCGCGGTGGTGCCCGCCAGCCTCGACGGCGACGAGGTGCTGGAGGTGGTACGCGCCGACGGCGGCCAAGTCGCGCTGGTGGTGGACGAATACGGCGGCACCGCGGGCATGGTCACGATGGAGGACCTCATCGAGGAGATCGTCGGCGACGTCCGCGACGAACACGACCAACCGGACCTGGACGTCCGCCGAGTCGACGCGGGCTGGGTCTGCTCCGGGCTGCTGCGCATCGACGAGGTGCAGCAGGCCACCGGATACCGCGGGCCCGACGGCGATTACGAGACCATCGCGGGCCTGGTGATGACCGAGCTCGGCCGCATTCCCCAGGCGGGCGACCAGGTGTTCCTGCCGCCCAATACCGCGGTGGGCGACTCCGACGTCACATGGCTGGCAGAGGTGCTCGCCATGGACGGCCGGCGCATCGACCGAATCGAGCTGACCCCATTGGGGAAAGGGCAGGCGGCATGAACGGGTTCACCAGCCTGGCCGTCTCGGTGCTGCTGCTGGCGGCCAACGCTTTCTTCGTCGCGGCTGAGTTCTCGCTGATCTCGGCGCGCCGCGACCGCCTGGAGGCCATGGCCGCGCAGGGAAAACGTCGGGCGCTCACCGTGATCCGCGCAGGCGAGCACCTGTCGATGATGCTGACCGCGGCACAACTCGGCATCACGATCTGCTCGATCCTCTTGGGCCGCATCGCCGAACCCGGCATGGCACACCTGTTGGTGGGCCCCTTCCACCAGATCGGCATCTCCGGCAGGCTCGTGCATCCGGCCGCGTTCACGCTGGCGCTGGCGCTCGTGGCGCTGCTGCACATCCTGCTCGGCGAGATGGTGCCGAAGAACCTCGCGCTGGCCGGGCCGGAGCGGGCCGCGCTGTGGCTCATTCCCAGCCACCTGGCCTGGCTGCGGGTCGCGCGGCCGGTCATCGCGGTCTACAACGGACTTGCCACGCTGTCGCTGCGGGCATTCCGGATCGAACCGAAGGACGAAATCGACAGCGCCGTTTCCGCACCGGAACTGGCGGAGATGATCGGCGAGTCCCGATCCGAAGGGCTGCTGGACGCCGAGGAGCACCGCAGGCTCACCCAGGCGCTCGGCACCCAGAGCCGGATCGTGGCCGACGTGCTGATCCCGGTGCAGCAGGCCAGGACGGTCCCGCTGCTCGGGGCGGGCACCACGCTCGGCGAAGTGGAGCGCGCGGTGGTGGAGACGGGATTCTCCCGGTACCCCGTGCGCACGCCCGACGGTGCGCTCGTGGGCTACGTGCACATCAAGGACGTGCTGGACCATCTCGCCGACCCGGACGCCGGTCCCGACACCGAGATCGGCCGTGCGCAGATCCGGCCGCTGCCCACCCTCACCTCCGGCACGCCGCTGAACGAGGCGCTGGGCAGGCTGCGCCGCGCGGGCAGCCACCTCGGCCGCGTCGACGACGGCGTCGGCGCCACCTTGGGCATCGTCACGCTGGAGGACCTGGCCGAGGAGTTCGTCGGCACGGTGCGCGATGCCACCCACCGCATGCCCGACCTCGTCCCGCGGGCGGAACAGCGGTGACGCCCGCCGCCGCGTGGACCGCCCGTCGCGCCGCCCACGAAGCGCGGGTGGACGCGCTGCTCGGCGACCACCGGGCCCGCGCCGCGGCGGGAGCCAAACACCCGGTCCTGGACTTTCTGTTCACGTACTACAGTTTTCGGCCGAGTCAGCTGCGTCGCTGGCATCCGGGAATCGGCACCGTGCTCACCGGACCCGATGCCCGGGAGTACCTCGACTACAGCGGCTACCAGGCGGCGCCGGACGGCGTGACCGTCGATCCGCGCCAACTCGCCCGGCGCCGGGGCACGGTCGAGTTCGTCGCTGAGTTGCTGTCCGAAACCGCTACGCGGCAGCCGCATCTGGGCTGCTTCGGACTGCTCGAGTGGGCCATGGTGTACCGCGCCGACGAGGTCCGCCACGAGGCGGTGCCGCTGCGCCTCGGACAGGCGGGCACGGACGCGGTGGTCGACTCGATGTCGTTGCGCTGCACTCACTTCGATGCCTACCGCTTCTTCACGCCCGAGGCGGTCCCGCGCAACGCCCTACTGCTCGACCGCGCGGCCCAGCGTCGCGCCGAGCAGCCCGGCTGTCACCACGCGGGCATGGATCTTTACAAGAGGTGCTACAAGCTGATTCCGCTCACCGATTCCGAT
>JABFVX010000185.1 GCA_013362555.1 Mycobacteriaceae bacterium | reverse complement strand
GGAAGCCATGGATACCTTGGTTAACAACGACTACGAGGTAGCACGTGAGATGGAGGAATTCTATGAACGAAAGTTCGGACCCCGCCCGTGACAACGAAGGTCCGCCGACGCTCGACTCGGACGGGGAGACGATCCTCATCCCCTTACACGGTGAGATCGGCGGCGTAGCCCGGTTTCACGCCGTCCGCTCCGTCAGGCCCGGCGACCCAGACTACGACGACCTTCTTTCCCGTGCCCGCGCCAATGCCGGCCGTGCGACATTCCCCGCTCGCGCTCCGGATCCGGAAAGGCTCGCCCAGGTCCGGCGTGACGCGGGCTTGTCCTGATCGGATGTGCACCGATGGAAACACCGTTCAGGAGCGGGTCATTGCAACGCTCGTTGGACGTTACGCCGGTTTCATCGGTTTCGCATGCGGCGGATGAAGGAAATTGAATCCCACCGCGGCCGATTCGTAATGGCCTTGAAGGGCCTTGTACGACTCGTGAACATCGGTGAGCGTGTTCACCAACAGGTCCAGAATCTTCGCGATGGTTGAGTGTGCCGCGGCGGCAGCATCATTGCCACCACCTTTGTCGCGGGTGTTGATACGCGGCGGGACGTCAAACTCTATATGATTGTTGAGACGACCGAGCCTGGTTTTCAATATCGCCATGAACGCGACGTTGCTGCTATTAGGGTCGACTTGCTGAAGGCGAAGCAACCTCACGTAATCGGAGTTTTCGACGACGCTCACCCAACGTCGGAGTTCTCCTCTGCTCTCCATGTAACGCTCGTATGCCACTCCATTACCGCCGGGGCCGACAGTGTGATGTATTAGTCCCAATTCATTCAACTCGGCCGGAAAATCAGGCAGCGCGGGCGAATGGCCTTGGAGCCCAATAGTGTCCACCATCATCCTGCACGCGGCCTCGACCCACTCGATCATCGGAAAGCATTCCGGGTAGTCACGCGGTCGCGCGATCTGCACCATCGTGAACATGAACGCATATTCCCACCGCCGCGCCCGCTCGGCATCGGCACGCAGTAGGCATATCCAGCCCCAACTACCCCGTCAGGTGCGTTGCAGGTACTCGCGTACAACCAACACCGCCGTTCGCCTATCACTGGATGATCCCCATGGGCTTCTATGGAACGGTCGACCTCTGCGGAGGGCGATAGCCGATGACCGCCGATGATGCGTGAGCGTGCCTACCTGGTGCCGATGCGCGAATCCGCATGATCGGGCGACCATTTCCCCTGAGATCGGGCGTGTCACAGCACGCTGGACTAAGTGATGGGGTCGTTATGGGAAAGTCTCGCAAGGGGTGGCGGCTTCGTCGCACCGAAGCACCGGGAGAGCGACCGACGGTGTCGGGTAGCCTTTCCCCCGCTCCGTTCAACCTTGAACATGTGCGGGCAGACATCGATCATGCGTGGCACAAGTCGGCCGACAGGATATTGGGCGCCGTGTCAGCAGTCCAGTCGCAGGACCCTTCCGAAGCCGACGCGGCTGTGCGAGTGTTTCGAATCTTGGCGGCGACCGGGGAGCCCGTGGCTATGCTCTGCCTTGCCATCACACTGAACAACAGCGGATTCACCGATGAGGGACAGGAGTGGATCGATCGCGCACGTCGTCTCGGCGACCACGGCACAGCTGATCTGATCGCGAAGTTACCAAGCGCGCTACCGGGCTTTCCGACAGCGCCGCCGCAACGAGGCAGGCAACGACAACACGAGGGCGTGTGTCGAAGTCGATGAGTCCCGCCCAGGTGGGTCGCAGCGCGATACGGGCCCAGCGGTAGGGCTTTGCAACGTAGGCCTGTTGATGTCCAAGGTCACCGAAATGGCACCGTTCGACGGATATCTCCGTGACGACAAGGCGAGCGAGAAGAAGCTGGTCCGAGATGCATTCCCCGACGGCGACGTCTGGTTCGACACCGGCGACCTGGTCCTCGACCAAGGCTGCAACCACATCGCATTCATCGACCGACTCGGCGACACCTTCCGCTGGAAAGGTCAGAACGTCGCCACCACCGAGGTCGAAGCCGCGATCGCCGCCAGCCACGCTATCGTCTACGCCATCGTCTACGCAGTGGCCATCCCCGACACCGACGGCAAAGCAGGAATGGCCGCCGTCGTCCTGCGCGAGAGTGCGACATTCGACGGCGCCGAGCTGGCCCGCAGCCTGTACCGCCAGTTGCCCACCTATGCCGTGCCCTTGTTCGTGCGAGTCGTCGACGAACCGACCCACACCTCGACGTTCAAGAACCGCAAGGTCGAACTCCGCGACGCGGGTTACGATCCGGGCTCCGCCGGCGAGCTGCACGTACTCGCCGGACGCGAGGCAGGATACATACCCGCCTACCCCGGCTATGCCGCCGACGTCGCCCGGGGAAAGGCCCCGATCGCCTGAGTCGCGTACTCCCCACGGCCACACCCGAAGCCCAACCGTACCGTCGCCCGGACAGTGGCGGCAACGCCTCGTCGTGCGGCAGGTCAGCGCGAAAGCCTGCGAGCGCAAACCTGATGAGCATCCCGGCGGGCGATACCGGTCTGGTCGCGCAGCAGCCCGGACAGATCCCGATCTGCAATAAGTACTACTCGGCAAGGACTTCGAAGCCGACCTGGCCGCCACCGGGATCCGACTGGCGCGCCCGGCCCGCGTACGCCAGACCGAACAAGTAGGTGCGCTGCACCCACGAGGAATATGCCAGCCGCAACTCAAGTTGTTAGGGAACGTTCCGTAACAAACTTTGGGTAGAGCCATACCCCTGGTGCAAGGAGTTCAGAATGACCGAACTGACGGGCGGGACAGCCCTCGTCACCGGCGCGCCCTGCGGGATCGAGCGGCGATCGGGGCCGTCGGCGGACAGGCGCTAGCGGTCCGGGCGCAACTGGATGTCGACAGTTCGAGCGGCCGTTCGCCATGAACGGCCGAGCCCGATTTCATCCTGCATCGAGCATTGCCGCTGCCGCCCGATGACGCCCGAGTGGTCGACACCTCCGCAGGCGTCACGAGGTTCGCCACCTGTCAACACGGCGAGTTCTTCGTCCCCGCCCAGCCCCGGGCACGCTGTGCCGATGTCGAAGGACATCCACAGGCAGTCCGCCTCCCCAACCCCACATCCCAAGGGACCGCGTCATGAAACTTGGCATCTCGATGGAACCGCTCGGCACCCAGGCCGACAGGTCGCTCATCCTGGACACCTCACAACAAATCGAGGACCTCGGATTCGACTTCATATTCATGTCCGGCCACATCTTGGCCAACGCCCTCGGCTCGGCTCTGGATCCTCTTGTCCTGCTCGCCGCGGTCGGTGCGGCTACGACCCGGATCCGATTGGCCACTAGCGTGCTGGTCCTCCCCTACTATCAGCCGGTGGTGCTGGCCAACCAAGCCGCCTCACTCGACGTGCTGTCCGGAGGACGGTTCGTCCTCGCGGTCGGAACAGGCTGGAACAACGACGAATTCGACGCAGTCGGCATCTCCATGCGGGAACGCGGGGGACTGCTGCACGAATAGGTGACAGTTTGGGTCACGCGGCCTGACTGGCCGGTGGGGTCATGATTGTCTCGTATTCGACAGGGGT
>JABFVX010000162.1 GCA_013362555.1 Mycobacteriaceae bacterium | reverse complement strand
CGCATGGCGTCGAAGGCATCCTCGGCGGTGAGTTCCCCGTGGAGGACGGCCGCACCCATGAGGTCGATGGTTTCGCGAGCCGAGATACCCTGGAATCGGGCGTAGCGGAGAGATTCCCGATCATCGGACACCCACGACGATCCGTTGAACCGTCCGGATTCGGCGATGAGAAAGCAGGTTTGGGCTTCGCCGAGGTGCTGGAGGGGCTTGTCGTCACCGCCGCCGAAAACGGTGCGGCGGACCCGTTCGACCCGCTCGACATGTGCGGGATCTGCGATCTCGATCGGTTCGCCGAGCCACGAATCGGCGTCGAGCACGTCGCGCAGTACGGGTATGTATCGCGAGGAGCGTTGGGCCTCGTAAGCGACGGCTTCCGCCCAACGCCCGCCGCTGTTCAAGACTGCTTTGAGCACGTCGAGCATGTTGACCGCGGCAAAGTTGCACAGGACTGTGTTGTCGGGAAAGACGAACAGTGTGGACAAAGTCTTGTCAAGCTCCCCGCTCCAGTTCCAGCGCACGCCGGAGCTCGTCGACATCCACCTCGAGCAGGTTGGCGTACGGGCGCAGCGTTGCCGCGCCGGATTCGTAGGCGGCGTAGGTGTCGCGGACAAGCAGTCCCGGTGCGCGCGCCGCGCCCGACTGTGTGACGCGTTGTGCGAACTCTGGACTGCGCCCGGTCATTCCGGCCGCTTTCGCTCCACTGATCACCTTATACCGATCACAGGCGCCTGCGTCGATCAGCCGGAGCTTCAGAAGTCTGTATGCCAACGATGACGGCGTGACGTAGAGGCGGCACGCGAGTTCGACGAATGCCGCCAGATCAAGTCCGCGGCCGGTCGCGACCTGGAGTTCCTGGTCCGGCATGAGGAACGCCGAGGCGAAAGCGTTGGCGCGTATCTCACTGGGGTCCTTCGCTTGCCTCATGTCGAAGATGTCGTTGTCGAGGTGCACATCATGGTTGTCACCAGAGAGCAGGTGGCCCAGCTCATGTGCCAGCGTGAATCGCTGGCGGCCGGGCACATGAGTGGCGGCAAGGATGATCAACTTCGCCTCGGCGGACGATACGGCCACGCCGTCAAACCCTGTTCCGAGGTCGACGATGGCGACGTCTGCCCCGAAGACATCCTCGACCAGCGCGGCGAGGTCGGGTTCGGTGACGGAGCGGCCCGTATCGACCACCCGGTTCACTGCGGCAGCGGCGAGTCGGGAGCCTTCCTCAAGCCAGTTGCCGCCACCGGCCTGGATCGCGACGGGTCTCCAGGGTTGGTGATAGCCCAGCCCGCTGACGTCAGCGCGGATCCCGACATACCGGCGGGCCGCGCCGACCGCTTTGCCCGCACTTCCCCCGGTGGTACGCGCAGCGATGGCCAGCGGAGGTTCGTCCCCAGTGACCAACCAGTCCACGCTGACCTCGCACAGCTCGGCGATGCGGGCGAGGTCGAGGGAGGAGAAGCGGCGGGCACCGCTGAGGGATTTCGACAACTTCGAGTCGTCGAGTCCGATGCTGTTTGCGAACTCCCGTTGACTCAGCGTCGATGCTCTGACCAGTCCGCGGACACGGCCGGGAATGTCGTCGCTCATACCTTCGACGTTAGCGGTGTTTGCGAATTTCGCAACCTCCTTGTCGGGACCGGGTTCAGTCATCGGACCCGCTCATACAGCACGTCTTCGTTACTGCGCATCTGTAGTTCTACTGCCTCAGTCAGAGTTGGATTGTCGACGACGAGGCCGAACTCCACGTTGTGGTGTTCGGCGCTGTGGGAGAAGTTGGCGCTCGTCGTCAGAAGGATGCGGTGATCGATGGCAACGAACTTCGCGTGGTTGGTCACGTACTTGCCGCCGTAGATTGTGGTGCGGAAAACGACTCCCGGCACAAGGTGTCGTGCGATTTCGTCCGTGGTTGGCGACCAGACGTTCGCCGTGCCGTCGGCGGCGCGGGCGTCCACGTAGACTTTGACGTGCACGGCTGGACGGCCGGCGGCGCGCCGCAGCGCAGTCCAGAGTCCGGAGGAGCGCTGGAAGTTGAAGGTCGAGCAGATCACCGAACTGCGGGCGCTGTCGACGTATTCGACAATCGAGGGGGTGAGCCTGCCGCCTTCTGCGAGTGGTCCCGGCAAAGTCCACAGCTGACCGGGCTTGCCGACTGTCGATCGGGCGCCTTCGATGGCGCGCAGAATCGGCACGGCGGCGGCGGTGCTGATGTCCCGCAGCAGCACTGCGACGTCGGGGCGCCGGTCGAGGGTCACGGCCATGAGCGCTCCGCGCAGGGTGTCGCCTGCTGCGAGGCGATCAGCAATCGTCCTGGCCTCGGTTCCCGTGAGAAGCTGCCCGAGAAGCCGGGCTGGCTCGTCCTCACTGCGGAAGGTCGAAGAACCCAAGGCTGCTTCCCGGCAGGTTGATGAGGAACCGGCGGTCGAGGAATCGGTTGGCGCGTTCACACGATGTTTCCGACGACATGAGGCAGCAATGGCATGCGGCGCCGTGCAAGAAGTCCTCGGGATCGCTCGGGGTGCGGGTGGAGCAGATCGGGTCCGACGGGCACCGCGTCGCGCGGTGCAGCCCGGCGGTGATGATGCGCTCCAGCAGCCTCGGCCGGCTCTGTTGGACGAGACCGCCGAGCGTCCCGTCGCGGTCGGATGCCGTGGTACATACCAGCAACCCCGCGGCGGGTGGGCGTCCCTCCGCGCCGTGCCAGGCGTAGAGCCGTTCGCTGAGACTGGCTGCGTTGTATCCGCAGGTCATAGCCAACTCACGGATCAATATGTGGGCGAGCGCATGGACAAGCCAGTATCGAGGTGGCCGTAGCCGGGTCTCGTGACTGACATCGGCAGCCGATTCAGAGGAACGATTGCGGAAGTTGCGCTCGTGCGCGGCGTAGTGGGCTTGCCAGATCTGCGAGGCGTAGACCCTGTCCTCCCAGTCGCCGACGACTTCTTCGTCGAGTTGCAGGAAGATGCCCTCGCCCCGATCTTCGTTGGCCACCGTCCATTTCGGTCTCGGCGCGCGCGCCAGCGGGGCGAGGCGGCGGTCCACGTCGGCGACGCGGTCCATTTCGTCAATCCTGGTGAAGCCGATGAGGGCGTTGACCTTGCGCAGTGACTCGACGGCCAACACTCGGCTGATCTGCGGCGGCAGCTTCGGTCCGCGGTCCCGGCGGGAGAGAGTCAGTCCGCTGTCGTCATCGCGTCGCCCGTCCGCGAGGCTGTCGTGCAGGAGGTATTTCCATTCGGGGACCAACAGCTCGATCGGGTCCCACTCGCGATTCTGGTCGTTGGCGTCTTCTCCTGGACGGCGGGCGATGTCGAGGATTCCGATCAGACGCTCGTCCGGCATTTCAGCGGCGGCGGGAACCTTGTCCTCCAGCAATGCGCGGTTTACCACCGGGTTGTCGGCGAACTGCTCGAGCTTGTCGCCCAGCGCGATGCGGACCTGCTGGGCAAGATCGCGGTCGTGTTCCTCCGGGCTGGTCACCGGCATGACCACAACGGACTGGGTCACCGGGAACCACAGGTTGGACGCGCCGATCAGCATCACCCGAGTGTCGATGCCACAGTCGGTGAAGGCGTCGAGGTGAGGATGGCGGCCCCGGCATTTCGGCAGCTTCGCCTTGCCTGCTGTGCCATTCGCTTCGTTCATGCCCCGCTTCTGCTCGCAGGCAGTGCATTCGATGGTGCCGGAGGCAGTCTTGCCCGCGGTCCCGGTGACCATCTTCAAGCGCGGGATTTCCACCGAGGCTTTCGGGCAGGGCCTGCCGCGATGGACCCATTCGTTGTAGGGGAATTCGTCGAGATGGCCGTTTACGCAGGCGAGCAGGTATCGTGCGGCGATCGCCGCGCGGGACTTGGACTTCGCCTTACCGCCCCGGCCCGTGCAGTTCTAGTGCTCGAATAACGCGTAATCGGGGCGGAACGGATGAGTGTTGGTGTACTTGAAATGGACCAGTGGAGCGAGCAAGTCACATCCCGTGCAGCGCAGCCACTGCGGGAAAATCCTCGCGGGCACGCCGAGGTCGTTGCCTTCGGTGGACATGCTGATCTTCTTCGGCTGCCAGGGGTGCGGCCGCAACTCGATATCGCGCGACCTCATCAACCGGGCAACTGCGTCACGCAGTCTGGGCGCATGAATCGTGCGGATGCCGTCACGGCGGGCGAATATCGGATCCCAGTCGTCCAAACCGGCGGGCATGATGTTGAAGTTCGGCAGATCCATGATCGCGCCCGGTCCGTACGTATACAGCAGTGACGACGGGCGTGCCGAGCCCACCTTCGCGCGATTGTGCTTGGTGCCCTGCTGCTGCTCCCGCTCGGCGTCGCGCAACGGGTCAAGGGCCTGTGAGGTGTCGAACAGGTACTGCGGGTCGACCTCGGCGTCGATAGTCACGATGTCGGCTCCTCACCGGCTTCAGGCATTTCCCACCGAGGCGCGCCCGGCGGCGGTTTGATGAACAGCCGGTCCTCGATCGGACTGACCAGCAGGTTGATCTCCGGCTGAACCTCACGCATCGAATTGGCGATCACGAACGGCGGCGCGTCGCGATGATCGGCGAGGGCCTTACCGTTCTCCGGGCTCATGACCAACGTCGCCACCGATTTGGTGGTGGCACGCTCGTATACCAAGCCCTGCTGCTGCGCCGCGACCTCCGCTCGCCGCTGCACCCACTGGTCACGCCGCATTTTCAGACCCTGACGCACGGTGTCGACCGCATTCTCGTCGCGGGCCGCCCGACCCATCCGATCCACCACAGCGTCGATCAGTTCATCGACGAACTTCACCTCCGCCTCGATACGGCCCGCGCCGCCTTCCTCCGACAGCCCGCCCGGATTCGACGCCTGCTTCACCCGAGCGGCGCTGACCAGCACACCATCGAGGCCACGGGCCAGCGACGTCATCGAATAGGGCGTGACCGACAGCGCCTCCACCTTGGCGTAGAAGGTTTGGTGATAGTGCCGGAACTGCTCGAAATGAGCGAGATCGCGCGGGCGCGCCCAGTTCCCCAGCGTCACAACCAGACCGGGCCACTTCGCCTCCCGGCCGACCCGGGATGATGCCTGGATGTACTCAGCGGTGTTCTTCGGCTGCCCGACCACCAGGATCAAGCCGAGCCGGGACACGTCGACGCCGACCTGCAGCATCGAGGTCGCCAACACCGCGTCGAACGGAGCCCGGGGCCGTTGCTTGGCACGGGCAGCGCCGGTCGCATCGATCTCGGGATCGAACGGGATGCCCATTTCGTCGAGGATGCGGGTGATGTCCGCGCCGCTGGCCCGTGCGGTCAGCTCGGCGACGTTGAGCTCCCCGACCGTGCCGTACCGCCTCGGTAGACCCCTCGACCATGGCCGGCCCAGCCGGAGTTGGTCCTGCACATCGTCATCGAGGTACCGCTTCATCCCGGCCAGCTCACGGGTCGCGCTGAAGTATCCGACCAGCGTCATGTACGGGTCGGCTGCCGCGCCACAGCGGTTGAGCAGCAGCTGCCCGGCTGCAAGCAGCACCTCCGCAACCCGGATCTCTGCTGTGGCCAGCCGAACGCCGGTGGTCGAGATGCCGAGGTAGCGGCGGCCCGGCGTCTCCTTGGACAGCGCAACCTCGCTGGAGAAGAACGTGGCGCCCGCGTCGAGCACCTGCGGCGGGAAAATGGTGGCCCCACGCCCGTACAGCGCCCACACCTGTTCGCCCGCATTACGCGCGGTCGCCGTCGAGGCGACCACCAGTGGCTGGACCGGCCGCCCGTCGGCGGTCTGCCACGAGCTGACCACGTCGATCACCGATTCGAACAACCCGACAGTGGTGCCAAGCGCTCCGGTGATCAGGTGGAGCTCGTCCTGAATGATCAGATCCGGCGGCCGCAGCCGGTTGACCGGACGCACCGTCGCACCGGTGCCGGGGTGTTTGCTGCCGTCCTTGATCGTGCAGTGCGCGTAGTCCGGGTGCACATAACCGTGCAGATCACAGCGTTTGGCGACATATCCGAACAGCGAGGCCGCCTCGCCCTCTCGGGCCAGGCGCGCGAACTTGTCGACGGTGGCGATCACGAATGATGGCGCCAACCGGTAGATCTCCTCGTCGACCGTCAGGACCGGCAAGCCGTGTTCGGCAGTGCCGCCTTCGGAGAATGGACAGTCGGAGAGATCGTCGCCGCAATAGACATACACGCGACGTTCCTTGGCTTCCGGCCTGACGTTGCCGGTGCCGATCTTGGTGCCGCACCACGGGCATCGCTGGATCTGCAGCACCGTCAACCGGTATCCCGCACCCCGATTGGCCTTGCTCACCTGGTCCGCGGCCTCGTCGAACCGCTTCGGGCTCACGTCCGTGCCCACCCACAGTCCAATCCGGAACGGCTCCACACCCCAGGCGGCGGTATCGGCCCGTCGCGCCATCTCCGCCGCGCACACCAGCGCGGTCGCCCGCTGGAACTGCTGCGCCGTGAGCAACCGCAGCGTGTAACGCATCAATACCGCGACACCGCCCCTCCCGTCGAGCGGGCCGTCTGGAGTGTCGATGACGCCTTGACGGCGGCGGATCGCGAACGTGTACGCCGCCAAGCCCAGGTATGCCTCGGTCTTGCCACCACCGGTGGGGAAGAACAACAGCTGCGCCTTCGCCACGCTGTCGCTCGAACGCCGATCGGCAGCCGGATCGGTCAGCATCGGCAGCTGCATCACCACGAACGCCAGCTGGAATGTACGCCACGAATGTGCCTTGGCCCCTTTGTCATCGAGGATCGCGGCACGGGCCTGGGCGATCGTCGAGCGCGGGTGCTGCGTCCGGTAAGCGGCGACCTGGGTCTGGACACGCTGTTCGGCCATCACCGTGTTCATGAACCGGAAGCACCGCAACGCCTCCGAATCAGCCAGCAGATGCTCCAGGCCCTCGACCAACTGTCGGTGCACCTGGCGCGCTTCGGCCACCGCTCCCTGCGCGACATCGCGCAGGTGCACCGGCATTTTCTCGGCGCGACGTTGCTGCTCGTTCAGCCAGTCCGCATAACCGGCGACGATCGGGTCCAAACCTGCCCGTAGATCCGCGGGATCCGATTCGGCCAGCTTCGTCATGTCCAACAAAGCGCCGGCAATCTCCTTCGCGGCGGTTTGCCGCGTCTGGCAAGTCGGCAGCCAGGTTGTCCAGACCGCCCGTGCCCGACGCGCGCCTTCGGTGACATCCCAATCCACCGAGCAGGTCCGGCCGACCGCGAACTCCAGCCGATCCCGGTACTGCAGGTTCAACTGCGCCACTTCAGCATCGAGTTCGTCGTAGTCGTCGAGGAGCATGTCACACGCGGGCAGGAACACTTCCGCCCCACCAGCATCGGCATGTAGTTTCGCCTGATACAGCCACGCGCCGGTCGGGATCCGGTTCGAGGTCTCGAGGTCATTGCACAGCGCCACCTCGATCAGCCGTCGCCCCCGCGGCTCGTCGTCGTAGCGATCCACCCGCAACACCACCGTGTCGCGCAACGAGTACACCGAAGTCTGGCCCTGGGTGAGATCCGCGACGCAGATAGTTTGTGCGATCTCGATCGGCGATCGCTGGTAACGCGTCGGCAACCGCTTCCCGTCGACGTCATGCTCCGTCGCGGTCGGCTCGTACTTCCCCCACGACGCTGTGATGGAGAACGACTCCAGGTCCGTGGGAATCTGAAAACGCAACCCCATCGACGACGGAACTACCAATCCCCGCCGCTGCGGGGCGTCTTCGACGGTATCCTCGTCGGCCGCAGCCGAACTGTCGTCTACCGCGGTGACCGGCACGCCTCGCCCAGCTTCCTTTGCGTCCCGGGCGTCACCTACATCGGCGACCTGGTCGCCGGACTCGGCGTCGGCGATGTCATCCCAGCCGCCAGCGGTCAACTTGACCGGGGCGATCCGACCGATCACGTAAGCGGCGTCAGGTGGACCGTGCAGGATCTCGTTGGGGCCATTGGCGGGACCCAACAACTCACGTTCGAGGATGTCGACCAGGTTCTCCCGAGCGCCCCACGATGGCGACACACCCTCCGGAATGTCGTCTGGGTCGTAAGCCAACCGGTAGGGCGGGTGAACTGGTGTTGCCTTGTCCGGGGCGGTCATTCGTCATCCTCCTCGGTGTCGTCATCTGCGGCCGGTTCAGGCTCATCACCCTGCAACGCCGCCCGACGATGGTTCTCCTCCAACAACCTGTCCAGAATCTCCACCCGCGCTGCAGGCGACACCGTCCAACGCTGCATCTGCCGGTAGGTGTGGAAGCCATGGTCCAACGGCATATCATCCCAGCCGTAGGCGGCCATCACGGCAGTGTCGAGTTCGACATGGATCTCGCGCAGGCGAGCCACATCGGGGTCGGCGGAGTCGGTGATGTCAGGATCGTTGACAACGTTGTACAGCTTCGTCAGACCGAGGTCTCGGCGGATCATGATCTCCCGGCGTTCGGTGTCGAGGGCGCGACCAATTTCGGCGACAAAGTCGGTTGACCTGGGGCGGGGGAAGGTGTCGAAGACATCGGAAGGGGTGTAACGGATCCGGGTCTCAAGGGTGGATCCGTAGGTGATGGCCCACAATTGATGCAGACTCGACGCCAACACGGCTTGATCCGCAAAGGAGTCCGTGGCGAAAACGCCGAGCGCGTGGCTGAATACCTGCCCAGCCTGCACCCTCACCGGCATCACGACGCTGCTCACCAGCGCGATGGCTAGCACTTCTTCCAAGCCGACAATCGCCTTCCGCAAAGCGGGACGTGCGCGAAAAAACCGCCACCACGGCGCGTCGCGGACTGCCTTGGGCTTCTGTTTCCGTTCTGGCTTCACCCGTTCCAGCACACGGGACCAGGGGAGCTCGTATCGCCGGACTTCGGCTTCCGGCATGTCGTGGAAGTCGATCACCCATCGGGACGCCGAGAAATCCGGGCGCGAGTTGAGATCCTGGCCGTTGAGGTAGGGGAAGAGCACCTCGCAATTGGTCGGATCGGCTTTGCGCCATGCCGCAGCCTCGTCGGGCTCCAACACAAAGCCCATGCCGAACACAAAGCAGCCTATGAACGCTATCCCGCTGTTCTCCACCAATCGAATCGGCAGACCATCCGCCCGCCCTGCCGGTTCTAGCAGGGTCGAGATCTTCTGAACCGGTACGTCATCGGCGATGCGAGGCACGCCGTCGGCGACACGGTCCCGGGTACCCCACACACCGGCGTATTCCAGGTTCGCGCTCGACGATGGCCAAGGGCGGCTCTGAATGGCACGGGTGATGATGACACCGCTCGCAACAAGGGTATCGAGCCCAACCTCGCGGGTGTCGCCCTGCGCGATGGTGTTCGTGGCGATAAGCCCGAAGTTGCCCCGTACACTCAGCAGGGACATCGCGCGCTGCAGGAAGTAGGCGACAAGGTCTGCGTGCCCTCGTCGTCCAGAGGCCAGAACGTCGACATACCAGTCCCGCAGCTCGGTTCCCATCGAACCGGTGAGCTTCTTGCCCCCCAAGAACGGCGGATTGCCGATGATCGCGTCGAATCCGCCTCGTGCCATGACGTCTGGCACCGCCAGTATCCAATGCAGCGGCTTCCATCGGTCATAGTCGGTGGCGACGCTCGGGGTGAGCCCGGCACGCTGGATCTCCTCCAACATTGCCCGGTCCGGCTCGCTGTCGTCGATGGGGTATGCGGAATCCAGGGCGATTCCTAGATTTACATACGCCGTAGTCAGAGCCTTGCCTGGCTTGCCTCCCGCGCGTAGGCCCGCCGCGATGACACCGTCCGCTATGTCGGCGAGTTCGCGTGTCAGCTCCTGGGTTTTGTGAAACTGGTAGCGCTTGTGGTTTGCGGAGCGTTGGGGATCGGTGTTGTCAACCGGGTTGGCGAGGCTCCTGCGGAGCGTGGCGACCGCCTGTAGTCGGCCTTCGATGTCGACGGCCGACAGCGTTGGCTCTCCGCTGTCCGGGTAGATGTGCCGTTGCTCTAGTTGGTCGATGCTGACCAAACCCAGTAGTGAGTTGCCGTGCAGGATCTTGTCGTCGACGAAGGAGAACGGCAGGGCTGGGTCGAGCGACACCAACCACAGCGAGAGTTTGCACATTTCGACGGCCATGGCGTTGATGTCCGCACCGTAGAGGCAGCGGGCGACCACATGCCGGACTGCCTTGGTGTACGACGCGTTCGGGCTGCCCTCGCGTTCCCACGCCTCGACAAGCCGGCTGGCCAGATAGCGGGCGGCGGCAACCAAGAATGCTCCGGATCCGCAAGCGATATCCGCGATCTTCAGCTCGAGAAGCTGATCCGACGAGATCGGCTTCCACTTGTCCTGGTCTGCGGTTTGGTGCGGACCGGGTTGGTAGACCAGCGGTTCGAGTGCGTGGAGGACGACTTCCTCGGCGAGATTCTTGGGGGTGTAGTGGGCGCCCGCGTTGGCGCGGGAGGCGGTTTCGACAACGAGGACGCCGCCTGGCTGGATTACGAACGGCCGGTTGCGCAGGTCTCGGCGGATGATGCCGAGGAACGGCCGAAGGCGATCCTGTAGCTCCGGGTCGGTCGTGATGGAGCGGAGCGCGGATTCGGCGTCGCCGCTGGGGTCGGGGTTCTTGAGTGCCTTGGTGAGCGCGGCCACTGTCTTGGTCTTGGCGGCGGCTTGGTGTGTCTTGGCCCAGTCAAAGACGGCTGCGGCGAGTTCGGCGGGGTCGCGGTTGGCTTCAGCAAGGGATTCTAGGCTGGCCAAGGGTATTTCGGGTTCTTGGCCCGAGGTGCCGACGAGACCGACCGTGACTTCGTCCACGTCGGAGCAGGAGTAGCCGAGTAGGCCCTCGTAGATGTAGCCGATCTGTTCGACATCGACGTCGCGGAACGAGACTCGTCCCGGAATCTTGTCCACGACGGCGATCTGCACGGCCTGCAACACCGCGAGCATGACGCGGTCGCTGACCGTGACCAGCAACCCGCGCTCGTCCCGTGCGGCCAAGAAGGGATAGCGGTCTGGGTCGAACAGCGATCCGCCATAGGACGGTATGCGGATGTCTTCGAAGGAAGCCCCGCGGTAAAGGGCGTGGCAGGTGGCGAGCAGGCGGTGCCAGGTGTGCGAGGTGCGGTCGAGGACTTCGGCGCCTTCGGCGGTCGCGCGGGGCTGGAGGGTGTCGAGTTCGCCGCTGATGCCGTAACCGCCCGCGAAGAGCCTGCTCTGCGGGAGCAGGCCACGTTCCTCGGCGAAGAGCAGGAATACCACCCGCATCATCACCGTCACTGCGGCTTCGTAGACATCGGAACGCCGCTGGGGTAGCGGATCCGGTTCGCCGCGCGCGATGACGTCGAGCGCGGATTCCGACAGTGCCTGGACTAGCAGTTCGACGGCCTGGCGGACCTGGGTGCCGAGGGCTTCGGTGATCTCCTCGGCCGATTTCACCGAGTTCTCGAACAGCTTCGGAAGGCGCTGGGCAGGGTCACCGCCAATCAGCTGTCTGCGCGAAAGCAGGTCGAACAACGCGTCGCGAGTCCGGGGATCCTCGATCCACGACTGCGCATCGACGATGCCGGACGCCACCACGGCCCCAGGGCGTGCGCACACCACGCCCCACCACCGGCCATCGGTGACGACGCCGATCGGGACCCGGGACTCGTGCAGCAACTCGGTCATGCGGTCGATGGGACTGGCTGCCCAGCCATCTTCGAGTGGATCGCGAAGTGACTTCACAGGATCCACCACCAGCACGAGCGCGCCGATCAGGTCGCCATGGACGAGCGCGCCCGTCGCGGTGACCGCGACGTCGTGGTTGGGCGACCGGGCTGGCACAACCTCGACGAAGTCGGGGCCGGACAGATCGGTGGTGTAGGAGTGCTGCCAGCCGATGACCTCACGCAAGATGGTGTCGACCCAGGTGTCACGCTCAGCGCGGTAGAGCTCGAGCGCGGATTCCTGGGCGGCTTCGTCGTCGTGGAGTTGGTCCCAGTTCTCCCACGCCTTTTCGAAAGCGGGCTTGGTTTCGGTGAGGGTGGCTTTCCGGTCAGCGTCGAGGACGGGAAACCCTTGCGGCCGAACGTTCTTCAGGGCGGGTATCGAGAGGAAGGGCCCTTCGGTGTCGACCAGTTCGAGCCACTCACGGTGGATATCGGTGGCCGTGGGCGCCGCCTTCCTGGCCCTTGCCCGGTGAGGACCGGAATTGGCGCGGGTCTTGACTGTCATCGCAGAGCTCCGGGTTGAGCGTCGGTGGGGGTGAGGGCGAAAACGACGGCGACAGCGGAAATGTGCGGCTTCACGTCGGCATACCGCTCCCGGATGGCATCGACCTCACGCAGTTCCTCTTCGTCGAGGCTGATCCTGCGTTCGTTCATCCGGCGCAGGTCTGTGCGCCGCTGTTCCTGCTGTGCGCGGGCGATGTCGGGCAAGTCGAGGGTGAGCAGTTCCTGTTCGGCATCGATCTCGCGGGTGAGCCGGTCGATGGACTCGGTCAGGGTCCTGCGGAAGTTCGCGAAGATGCCGCGCGCACGGGCGATGTCTTCGGCTTCGCGATCGCGCAGCGCCGTGGTGACCTCATGCTGGTGTGACTCCGCTCGCTTGTGCATTGCGTCGAGCAGGCGGGTCCGCATACGTGAGCCCTCCGCGTTCCACAATGCGGACAGCGTTGCGCGCACTTCCTCGCTCGCGAGAGCGAGTTCCTCGGCGTCCAATGTGGCGTCGAGCAGCTCCTCCACTTTGGTTTCGGCCATCACATTGCCGCGCAAGCGAATACCAGCGAGAAATACTTCCTCATGCAGCCGCAAGCCGCCGCGGCCCACAAGGACCAGCCGCGATACCTCCGCGACGCACGACTGCGGCA
>JABFVX010000494.1 GCA_013362555.1 Mycobacteriaceae bacterium | reverse complement strand
AGCTGCGTGTGTAGACGCGCGATACGGGTGTAGGGACGAGCTAGGGGACGCGGCGGACGGCGCCCTTGTCGGCGGACGTGGCGAGGGCGGCGTAGGCGCGCAGGGCCGTGGTGACCGTGCGTTGGCGGTCGACAGGCTGCCACGGTCGTTCGGCGGCGTCCATCTTGGTGCGGCGCTCGGCCAGCACGTCGTCGTCGACAAGCAATTCCAGTCGGCGGTTCGGGACGTCGATGCGAATCCGGTCACCCGTCTCGACCAGGCCGATCACCCCGCCGCTCGCGGCTTCGGGGGAGACGTGGCCGATCGAAAGGCCCGAGGTGCCGCCGGAGAAGCGGCCGTCGGTCACCAGCGCGCACAGCTTTCCCAGGCCCGCGCCCTTGAGGAAGGCGGTGGGGTGCAGCATCTCCTGCATGCCCGGCCCGCCCGCCGGACCCTCGTAGCGCACCACGACCACGTCGCCGGGCTGCACCTTCTTGCCCAGGATGACCGACACGGCCTCTTCCTGGGACTCGACGACCAGCGCCGGGCCCTCGAACTGGTACAGCTCTTCGTCGATGCCCGCGGTCTTGAGGATCGCGCCGTCCTCGGCCAGGTTTCCGCGCAGGACGCACAGCCCGCCCTCGACGGTGTAGGCGTGCGCGAGGTCGCGGATACAGCCGCCTGCGGCGTCGGTGTCCAGCGCGGACCAGCGGTTGTCGGTGGAGAACGGCTCGGTGGTGCGCACCCCGCCCGGGGCCGCGTGGAACAGTTCGAGCGCCTCCGCGGAGGCCTTGCCGGAGCGGATGTCCCAGGCGTCGAGCCACTCGCCGACGGACGCGGAGTGCACCGTGTGCACGTCTTCGTGCAGCAGGCCCGCCCGGCGCAGCTCGCCCAGAATGGCCGGGATCCCGCCCGCGCGGTGCACGTCTTCCATGTGGTAGTCGCTGTTCGGCGAGACCTTGGCCAGGCACGGCACCCGGCGCGAGATCGCGTCGATGGTGTTCAGGTCGAAGTCGACCTCGCCCTCCTGTGCCGCGGCCAGCGTGTGCAGGATCGTGTTGGTCGAGCCGCCCATGGCCACGTCGAGCGCCATCGCGTTCTCGAATGCCTTGGCGGTGGCCACGTTCCGCGGCAGCACGGACTCGTCGTCCTGCTCGTACCAGCGGCGTGCGATGTCGACGACCACGCGGCCGGCGTTCTCGAACAGCGCCCGCCGCGCGGCGTGGGTGGCCAGAGTGGAGCCGTTGCCCGGCAGTGCCAGGCCCAGCGCCTCGGTGAGACAGTTCATCGAGTTCGCGGTGAACATGCCCGAACAGGAGCCGCAGGTCGGACAGGCGCTGCGCTCGACCTCGGCCAGTCCCTCCTCCGACACCGCGTCGCTGGCGCTCGCGGAGATGGCGGTGATCAGGTCGGTCGGCGCCTGCGCGACGCCGCCGACGACGACGGCCTTGCCCGCCTCCATCGGACCGCCGGACACGAACACCGTCGGCACATTGAGCCGCATCGCGGCGTTGAGCATGCCGGGGGTGATCTTGTCGCAGTTCGAGATGCAGACCAGCGCGTCGGCGGTGTGCGCGTTGACCATGTATTCCACCGAGTCCGCGATGATCTCGCGACTGGGCAGCGAGTACAGCATCCCGCCGTGGCCCATGGCGATGCCGTCGTCGACCGCGATGGTGTGGAATTCGCGCGGCACGCCGCCCGCGGCCCACACCGCCTCCGCGACGATGTCGCCGACGTTCTTCAGGTGTACGTGGCCGGGCACGAACTGGGTGTAGGAGTTGGCGATCGCGACGATCGGCTTGCCGAAGTCGGTGTCGGTCATCCCGGTGGCACGCCAGAGCGCACGGGCGCCCGCCGCGTTGCGGCCGGCGGTGGTGGTACGAGAACGAAGCGCGGGCATAACGCCCAGGTTACTCGTCAGCTTCCCGCACACCACAGTCGGCCGTTTTGTCCAGAATGACCCGTGACGTGCGTTAGACGCACGTCACGGGTCATTCTGGACAAAGGCATTCAGCCGTCGGCGTCGTCGGTGTCGTCCTTGCGGGCCGTGAACGGGTCGTTGATCCGGCCGCCGGAATGGGCGGCGAGTTCGGGGAGGCGGTCGAAGGTCACGGCAGGCAGGACGACCTCGGCGTCGTCGGCGAGGACTGCCCTGGCGAAGCCGCGGTTGGGAAAGCGCACGCCCTTGACCTGCTCCCACGGCACCGTGCGGGACCGGAGCAGCGAGCGCAGCCGCAGCCCGGCGCTGTCGATCGACGTCTGCGTGCGCAGCACCCACGCCAGCGCCAGCAGCGGCAGCGCCGCCAGCCACCACAGGCCCGCGGGCCAGCCGCTCACGGGGAAGAGTACCCCGAAAGCCAGCATGAACACCGCCAGCAGCGACAACCGCGTGACGCGGATGACATGCGGTCGCGGCGGCTGCCCGTTGCCGCCGCCCCCCGAGGTGTGCGACGGTGGAGACGGTGGCACGGACTGATGCGACGCTGACACACTCTCATCCTCGCATCCCCAGCTGGTCGTCTCATATAATGGGACGTTGGGGTCCAAAGTTTGACTCCCGGGGCGCGTACGCATACCGTTCGTCGCGTGATCCCGCATGAGCTGCTCGTACTTGGTCGGCGCGTCCGCGCCGGCGAACCTGCCTAACAGGTTATTGCAGCTCGCCGCAACGACGCGCCACCCTCGCACAGCGATCCGCTGTCGAGGGTTTTTTGTTGTCTGGGGACAGTAAACCGCAGGATTAAGAGAACACCCGGTTGAGGAAAGGCACGAAAGTGAGCGCACCAACCGCCCGGTCAGGCCCGACGCCCAAGCCGACGGCCGGCCAGCCTAGCCCCGCCGTCTTCGCCGCACAGGCGAACGCGCGCCGCCCGCTCGCGCCCGAGCGCGTCACCGGCGCGCAGTCGGTCGTGCGGACGCTCGAGGAGCTCGAGGTCGACACCGTCTTCGGCATTCCCGGCGGCGCCATCCTCCCGGTCTACGACCCGATCTTCGACTCGACGCGGGTGCGTCACGTGCTGGTCCGCCACGAGCAGGGCGCGGGCCACGCCGCAACTGGATACGCCCAGGCCACCGGCAAGGTCGGCGTGTGCATGGCGACGTCCGGGCCGGGGGCGACGAACCTGGTCACCCCGCTGGCCGACGCGCAGATGGACTCGGTGCCGGTGGTGGCCATCACCGGCCAGGTCGGCCGCGGCCTGATCGGCACGGACGCGTTCCAGGAAGCTGACATCTCCGGCATCACCATGCCGATCACCAAGCACAACTTCCTGGTCACCGAGCCGGAGGACATACCGCGCACTATCGCCGAGGCGTTCTACCTGGCCTCCACCGGCAGGCCCGGGGCCGTCCTCGTCGACATCCCGAAGGACGTGCTGCAGGCGCAGACGACGTTCTCGTGGCCGCCGGAGCTGCGCCTGCCGGGCTACCGCCCGGTCACCAAGCCGCACGGCAAGCAGATCCGCGAGGCCGCACGGATGATCATGGACTCGGTGTCGCCGGTGCTCTACATCGGCGGCGGCGTGATCAAGGCCGACGCCGCGCCGCAGCTGCGGGAGCTGGCCGAGCTGACCGGCATTCCGGTGGTCACCACCTTGATGGCGCGCGGCGCGTTCCCGGACAGCCACGACCTGAACCTCGGCATGCCCGGCATGCACGGCACCGTCGCCGCGGTGGCCGCGCTGCAACGCAGCGACCTGCTGATCACTCTGGGTGCGCGGTTCGACGACCGGGTCACCGGGCAACTGGACTCCTTCGCGCCGGACGCCAAGATCATCCACGCCGACATCGACCCCGCCGAGATCGGCAAGAACCGGCACGCGGACGTGCCGATCGTGGGCGACTGCCGCGAGGTCATCGCCGAGCTGATCGAAGCCATCAAGAACGAAATGTCCACGGGCGCTGTGTCGTCGGGCCGCTCGGCGGGCTCCGCGCCCGCGCTGGACCTCACCTCCTGGTGGGACTACCTCAACGACGTCCGCAGCCGGTTTCCGCTGGCCTACACCAAGCCCGAGGACGGCGCGCTCTCGCCGGAGTTCGTCATCGAGGCGGTCGGGCGGCTGGCAGGCCCGGACGCGATCTACTGCGCGGGCGTGGGCCAGCACCAGATGTGGGCGGCCCAGTTCATCGGCTACGAGAAGCCGCGTACGTGGCTCAACTCCGGCGGGCTCGGCACCATGGGCTACGCGGTGCCCGCTGCCATGGGCGCCAAGATGGGAGCGCCGGACACCGAGGTGTGGGCCATCGACGGCGACGGCTGCTTCCAGATGACCAACCAGGAGCTGGCCACCTGCGCGGTGGAGGGCGTGCCGATCAAGGTCGCCCTGATCAACAACGGCAACCTCGGCATGGTGCGGCAGTGGCAGACCCTCTTCTACCAGGAGCGGTACTCCAACACCGACCTGTCCACCCACAGCCTGCGCATCCCCGACTTCGTCAAGCTGGCCGAGGCCCTGGGCTGTGTCGGCATCCGGGTCGAGCGCGAGGAGGACGTCGAGGCGGCGATCCGCAGCGCCCAGGAGATCAACGACCGCCCGGTGGTGATCGACTTCATCGTCGGCAAGGACGCCCAGGTGTGGCCGATGGTCGCGGCGGGGACCAGCAACAGCGAGATCCAGGCCGCTCGCGGCATCCGTCCGCTGTTCGACGACGACGAAGACCTGCCGGTTGAAGCTGCGGGCGGGAGCGGCCCGAGCCGCGGGGCTATGACCAGGAAGGACGCCGGCAAGTGAGGACGACGCACACCCTGAGCGTGCTGGTCGAGGACAAGCCGGGCGTGTTGGCGCGCGTGGCCGCGCTGTTCTCGCGCCGCGGGTTCAATATCGAGTCGCTCGCCGTCGGCGGCACCGAGATCCCCGACATCTCCCGGATGACCATCGTCGTCACCGTGGAGGACCAGCCGCTGGAACAGGTCACCAAGCAGCTCAACAAGCTGGTCAACGTCATCAAGATCGTCGAGCAGGAGAACGAGGCCTCGGTCGCCCGCGAGCTGATCCTGGTGAAGGTGCGCGCCGACGCCACTGTGCGCACCCAGGTGATCGAGACCGTTACGCTCTTCCGGGCAAAGGTCATCGACGTCTCGCCGGACTCGCTCACCATCGAGGCCACCGGGACCCGCTCCAAGCTGGACGCGCTGCTGCGAATGTTGGAACCGTACGGCATCCGCGAGATCGTCCAGTCCGGCGTCGTAGCCGTTGGCCGCGGTCCGAAATCCATTACAGCCGCGCGATAGTACGTACACAGAAGAATCAGAAGGGAAAATCAGTGGCAGTCGAGATGTTCTACGACGACGACGCCGATCTGTCGATCATCCAGGGCCGCAAGGTCGCGGTCATCGGCTACGGCAGCCAGGGGCACGCGCACTCGCTGAGCCTGCGCGACTCCGGCGTTCAGGTGAAGGTCGGCCTGAAGGAGGGCTCGAAGTCCCGGGCCAAGGCCGAAGAGCAGGGCCTCGAGGTCGTCACCCCGGCCGAGGCCGCCGCCTGGGCCGACGTCATCATGCTGCTGGCGCCGGACACCGCGCAGGCCTCGATCTTCGCCAATGACATCGAGCCGAACCTGAAGGACGGCGACGCGCTGTTCTTCGGCCACGGCTTGAACATTCACTTCGGCCTGATCAAGCCGCCCGCGAACGTCACCATCGGCATGGTCGCCCCGAAGGGGCCCGGGCACCTGGTGCGCCGCCAGTACGTCGACGGCAAGGGCGTCCCGGCGCTGATCGCCGTCGAACAGGACCCGAAGGGCGAGGGCCAGGCCCTGACGCTGTCCTACGCCAAGGCGATCGGCGGCACCCGCGCGGGCGTCATCAAGACCTCCTTCCGCGAAGAGACCGAGACCGATCTGTTCGGCGAGCAGGCCGTGCTGTGCGGCGGCACCGAGGAGTTGGTGAAGACCGGCTTCGAGGTCATGGTCGAGGCCGGCTACGCCCCGGAGATGGCCTACTTCGAGGTGCTGCACGAGCTGAAGCTGATCGTCGACCTCATGTACGAGGGCGGCATCGCCCGGATGAACTACTCGGTGTCCGACACCGCGGAGTTCGGCGGCTATCTGTCGGGCCCGCGCGTCATCGACGCCGACACCAAGAAGCGCATGCAGGACATCTTGCGCGACATTCAGGACGGCACCTTCGTCAAGCGCCTGGTCGCCAACGTCGAGGGCGGCAACAAGGAGCTGGAGGGACTGCGCAAGGCCAACGCCGAGCACCCCATCGAGGTCACCGGCGCCAAGCTGCGCGGCCTGATGAGCTGGGTCGACCGCCCCATCACCGAAACCGCGTAACCCACAATCCAGGACCTCCAGCATGACCCGTGACGTGCGTTCAGCGCACGTCACGGGTCATGCTGGAAAGTTCGCAACGCCGGCCAACCGAGATCTCGGACGCGCTAAGGTCTTCCACCAGCAGTGGTTTCGGGTGAGGGGGCGACGATGCGCCGAGTGGGCGTCTTCATTGCGACAGTGTTGATGCTGGTCGTGCCTGCGGCGGGGACCGTGTGCGCGGCGCCGGTCGGCGCGGACCGCGCTGCGTTGCAGCGCGCGGCGCAGCGCATGGTAGACGGCGGCGCGGCGGGTGTGCAGGTGCGCCTGCACGACGGCCTGGGCGACTGGGCGGCCGCGGCGGGGGAGGCGGAACTGGGGCGACCGGAGCCGGTGCCCGTAGACGGCCGATTCCGGGTCGGCAGCATCACGAAAACCTTTGTGGCGACGGTGCTTTTGCAGCTGGTGGGGGAGGGGCGGCTCGGCCTCGACGATCCGGTGAGCCTGCACCTGCCGCAGTTCGGACTGGACCCGCGCATCACCGTCCGCATGATCATGCAGCACACCAGCGGACTGTTCGATTTCACCGGAAGCCACGCTCCCGACGGCAAGCTGCGGCCGGGTTTCGTGAACTTCATGGATCGGGCGAGCGTGTCGCGCGACTACCAGCCGGAAGACATGGTGCGGTTCGCGCTTTCGCGTCCGGCGTGGTTCGAGCCGGGCGGCAGGTGGCTCTACTCCAATACGAACTACATCCTCGCTGGCCTGCTGATCGAGAAGGTCACGGGGACGCCGTACGCGCTTCAGGTGTACGGGCGGATCGTGGTTCCGCTGGGCCTGTGGGGCACGATGGTTCCCGGCACCTGGACCGGCATCGTCGGCCCCCACGCGCACGGCTACCTGCCCGGCGCGCGCGGTGTCGAGGACTTCACCTACCAGAACCCCTCCTGGGCGCGGTCGGCTGGTGAAATCGTGTCCACCACACAGGATTTGGACACGTTCATCACCGCCCTCCTCGGCGGGCGGCTGCTTGCGCCCGCGCTGCTGGATCACATGCTCACGGCCCGCGCGCTCAATGCCCAATTCGGCTACGGTCTGGGGATCGAGGTGCTCGCGCCGCGGCCGGGCTGTGTCGTCGTCGGCCATGACGGCGCCGTGCCGGGCTTCCTCTCGGAGATGTACAGCACCCGCGACGGAGCCCGCCGCATCGAGATATCGACGACCACCGGCAGGGTCGGTCCGGACGACAAGGCCCAGCTGGCGCGGTACACCGCGGCGCACGCCACGCTCCTGTCCACCCTGTGCCCCAAACCTCCAGAATGACCCGTGACGTGCATCCAACGCACGTCACGGGTCATTCTGGAGGTTGGCCAACCCGGTCACCCACGGTCCGGACGGAATCGCTACGGGGTCGACTTGGCGGCGATCCGGAAGTGGTTGGGCTCGGTGTCGGTGGGAACGTCGCTGGCCATGGTGAAGGGCTCGACGAGGCTGCGCAGGTCGATGAGGTGGCGGGCGTGGTCCTCCAGGCGGCGGTCCTCGTCGGACTCGGGGCGCCACTGGGGGATGGGGCGGGCGCCGCCGTCGTCGTCGAGCGCGACCACCACCGCGTGGCCGTGCGCGGCGAGCGCGGGCTCGTCGGCGTGGGCGTCGCTGGAGGTGACGTGGACCGAAAAGTGCATGCTGCGCGGTCCGGTGTGAATGAGACGGGCGGTGACCTCGACCACGTGGCCGATGACGATCGGCCGGTAGAAGCGGATGCCGCCGAAGTAGGACGTGATGACGTGCTGCCCGGCCCAGTCCGCGCCGCAGACGTACGCGGCCTCGTCGATCCAGCGCATCGTCTTGCCGCCGTGCACCTTTCCGCCCCAGTTGATGTCGGACGGGGCGGCCAGGAAGCGCAGCGTGGCGCTCGGCGCGGTGCCTGCGGCGGTGTACTGCTGGGCTGCCATGGCCTGCTCGATGCTCTTGCGCACCGACACGCGGGCGCGGGCCTGGCGGTGGCGCTGCAACTCCAGGATCGAGGTCGGACTCCACTGCGGGACCGCTACCGGCTGGCGGTCGTCGCCCACTGCCACGAAGATCGTCAGGCACTGCGCGGTCTGCACCGGCGCCCGTCGAGTGGGGTCGGAGGAGTACACGGTGACCAGGATGTGCATGCTGGTGCGCCCGGTGTAGACGAGGTTGGCGTGCAACTCCACCAGTTCCCCGACCTCGATGGGCCGGTCCAGGTGAATATTTCCGACATACGCGGTGACGCAGTAGCGCCCACTCCATTGCGCCGCGGCGGCGTAGGCCACCTTGTCGATCCATTCGAGTAGCATGCCGCCGTCGACGGCCCCCACGATGCCGGCGTCGGCCGGCTTGACGAGAAAGCGGTGGATAGCCTCGGCGGCGGGAGCGGACACACTGGTCACGGGGTCAATCACGATCTGTCGGGCGGATTCTGCATGATGCGGTCGACGCAGAATAGCCAGGGCGGACTGTTACGGGCGAGTAGTCGGATCCGGTTGTCCGGAATGACCCGTGACGTGCGCCCGACGCACCCGATGGGTCGTTCTGGACAAGGCCCAGCCCCCGGGCAGGGAGGCGAGCGGCGGATTTAGACTCGGGGGAGGGACATGTTCGGGTGTCACGTCGGCAGAGTGAGGAACACCGTGTCTGAATCGATGCTGTTCACGTCGGTGGACGAGGTTTCCGGGCGGCTGGCGGAGGCGGGATATCTGCCGTCGACCGACATAGCGACGGCCGTGTTCCTGGCTGACCACTTGGGCAAGCCGTTGCTGATCGAGGGACCGGCGGGCGTCGGCAAAACAGAGCTCGCCAAGGCGGTGGCCGCCGCGACCGCGTCGGATCTGGTGCGGTTGCAGTGCTATGAGGGCATCGACGAGGCGCGGGCGCTGTACGAGTGGAACCACGCCAAGCAGCTGCTGCGGATCACCGCCTCCCAAGGCGAAGACTGGGACGCGACGAAAGACCACGTCTTCACCGAGGAGTTCCTGCTGTCGCGTCCGCTGCTCACCGCGATTCGCAACCCCGACCCGACCGTGCTGCTCATCGACGAACTGGACAAGGCGGACCTGGAGGTGGAGGGACTGCTGCTGGAGGTGCTCGGCGACTTCCAGGTCACCGTTCCCGAGCTCGGCACTATCACCGCCGGTCGGCGCCCGTTCGTGGTGGTCACCTCCAACGCCAACCGCGAGCTGTCCGAGGCGCTCAAACGGCGCTGCCTGTTCCTGCACATCGACTACCCGTCCGCTGAACTCGAGGGTGCGATCGTGCGGATGAAGGTGCCGGAGCTGGACGAGCAGCTGGCCGAATCGGTGGTGCGGGTCGTCGGCGCGCTGCGCGAGCTGGAGCTGCGCAAGGCGCCCTCCATCGCGGAGACCGTCGACTGGGCCCGCACGCTCCTCGCGCTCGGTGCGCGGAACGTGGGCGAGTCCGTGGTCAAGTCCACTCTCGGCGTGCTGCTGAAATACCGCTCCGACCACAAAGTCGCGCTGGACAAGCTGAAACTCGACCGATGACCGGCGTCGCCGCGCTGTCGGACCGGCTCGTCGAGTTCGTCAGCATGCTGCGCGACCACGGCATCACGGCGGGGCCCAGCGAGACCGTCGACGCGGCGTCCGCGGTGGCGAGCCTGGGATTGGCCGACCGTGAGCTGTTGCGCTCCGGACTGGCCGCGACACTGCTGCGTCGCAACGGCCAACGCGCGGTCTTCGACCAGATCTTCGACGTCTACTTCCCGGTTTCCGGGCGGCTGCCGGAGTTGCACGGCACTGCGACGCCCAGCGCCGAGCAGGTGGACGACCTGCGTGAGCAGCTGATCGGCGCACTCGCGGCCGGCGACGACGACACGGTGGCCCGTCTCGCCGAGCAGGCGCTGACCGCGCTGGGCGGCTACGGCCGGCTGCCCGCGCAAGGCGAGGGGCCGGGCGGCGGCGGTTCCGGCAGTTCCGGCGGCGGGTCGGCCACAGCGAGCCCAGCGGGCTGGTCCTCGTATCTGACGCTCAAACACCTACATCCCGACGACCTCGCCGACCGCATCGCCGCCGCGATGGTCGGCAGGCACGCCGAGGCGCTCGACGGCGCAGTGGCCACGATCGAGGCACAGCGGCGGCTGGGTGGTTTCCGCTCCGCGGTCGAAGCAGAATCACGAAGGCGCGCAGCGCAATTGCGCGGCGCTGCCCGCATCGCTCGCAACGTCGAGAAGAGCACCGACCAGGTGTCGTTTCTGTCCGCGAGCGAGACGCAGCTCGCGGAGATGCGCAGGCTCGTCTATCCGCTGGCGCGCAAGCTCGCCACCCGCCTGGCCGCCCGCCGCCGCAAGGCGGTGCACGGCCAGATCGATTTCCGGCGCACCATCCGCAAGTCGATGGCGACCGGGGGAGTGCCGATGCGCCCGGTGCTGCGGGCCCGCCGCCACGGCCGCCCCGAGTTGGTGGTGCTCGCCGACTTGTCCGGATCGGTTGCCGGATTCGCGGAGTTCACGCTGCAACTCGTGGCCGCGCTGCAAGACCAGTTCAGCAAGGTGCGCAGCTTCGGCTTCATCGACATCTGCGACGAGATCACCGATCTGGTCCGCGGCGGGGACGTGCCCGACCCGGGCCTGGCCCGCCGGATCGTGCGACACGCGGGCGTAGCCCGTTGGGGCAACAGCAATTACGGCGACGCGTTCGCGAGCTTCGTCGACCAGTATCTCGACGCGCTCGGCCCGCGTACCTCGCTGCTGGTCCTCGGCGACGCCCGCACCAACTACGGCGACCCGAATCTGTCCGCCCTGCGCGCCATGGTCGACCGGACCCGACATGCCTACTGGCTCAACCCCGAAGCCGCGTCCACGTGGTCCACCGGGGACTCGGTGGCGGACCGCTACGGCGCCGAGCTCACCATGTTCGAGTGCCGCAACGTCCGTCAGCTCGCCGAGGTCATCGCCCGCATCCTGCCGTCCTGAATGCGTCTTTCATGCAGGCAGCGTGAAGACGAAATCAGGATGGGGAGCGCTTGTTGAGGGCCTGGCTTACGCGGTCGGCCAGGTCGGCTTGGTCGGTCTCGGGAATGACCAATTGGCCATGGGTTTCCAGATCGATCGCGGCCAGCTGCTGGTCGTCGTAGGGGACGCCGGGCGGCAGCGGGGCGAGGTGCCAGTGCACGTGCGCATTGCCCTGCTTGCTGCCGAGGCTGAAGATGTAGACGCGTTCGGTGGGCACCACCAGCGCCACCGCTCGGCTCACCCGGTGCACCAGACCTTGCAATCGCAGGTACTCGAACTCGGTGAAATCCTCGATGATGTCCTCGCGGTGCGCGGTCGGAGCGACCAGCAGCTGCCCGTACAGCGTCGGATAGCGGTTGA
The DNA here is from genome assembly GCA_013362555.1 of Mycobacteriaceae bacterium. Classification (GTDB taxonomy): domain Bacteria; phylum Actinomycetota; class Actinomycetes; order Mycobacteriales; family Mycobacteriaceae; genus JABFVX01. The sequence goes on along the minus strand of JABFVX010000494.1, from coordinate 1,184 downwards.
GGAAGACGATGTGGTACTCGTCGCGGTAAACCTCGTGATGTCGGTATTCGGAACGGCCGGAAACGATTTCGCAAATGAAACACGGGCCGGTCCGCACCGTGCGGAGATACTCGCCGCGGTCGTGGTCGCTCCACCGGATGCGCGGGTAGCCGCCCGGCCCGTTCGGCGGCGACATCGCGAGCACCATCTCGAATTCCGGGCGCGGGTCGTTCGTCGACACGACTCCGCGTCGGCCGGAACGGATGAAACCATGTCGGGCATAAAGCTTCTCGGCGCGAGTGTTGGCCCCGGTGACGTCGAGCAGCAGCAGCTCGAACTCGCGCTCACGCGCCCAGCGGATCACCGTCTGCACCAGGTGGTCCGCCACGCCGGTGCCCCGGTAGCGCGGGTCGACCCACATCGACACGACCTCGGCATGTCCCGCGACGTCCTTCTCGACCACGCCGATGGTGCCGACGTCGCGCCCGTCGCGGGCGGCTAGGAACTGGGCGCGCCGGGCCAACAGTAGCCGCCAGTCGCCCTCGGTTCGCGAGTTCGCCTCGGCCAGTGTCGATCCGAAGGCGTGCGGCGCGTCCGACAGGCTGCGCAACCGGATTTCCCGGAAGACCGCCCAGTCATCGGAAAGCAGTCGCCGCACCTCGATAGTCACGGGTGCGATATTTCCTGCTCCGGGCTCGCCTTGACAACCCGCAAGCGCGGCGCGCCTGCCCCGCGCTACCATCGCCCCAGTTTTGCGGTGAGGATGTCGGACAAAGTGGATCGTGTTCTCGAAGAGAGTTTCTTCTTCTATCGGCACAAGTGTCGATTCGACGTGCAGGTGGACACGCAGGAGCAGCGCATCGTGCTGCCGGTCGGGGCCATCGGCGCCATCACGCTGCCCGTCGACCTGATCGAACTCGCCCCCAAGCCGGTGATCCGCCGCCCGGACGAGGACCGCTGCACCGTGCTCACCGACGGCATGCTCCGCATCACCAAGGGCTATCTGGCCGCGATGCGCAGGCGCGGCGTCACCATCGTCGAGCCGGGCACCTGGATCGTGCTCCCCATGCACGACAACGACCCGGCCGTCCCCTGGCGGTGGGAACCGGCGCCGCTCCAGGAAAACCCCACCCTGCCCCGGCCCTCGGAGATCTTCGCCGGATTGAATTAGTCGCTGCGCGACGGCCCCTCCAAGTGAGTGTTTG